>JBIIRE010000046.1:0-11488 GCA_044341655.1 Ilumatobacteraceae bacterium
AAATGGCACATTCAATCGCGCTGCTTCTGCAGCGATCAACCTACGTGCGTTACTAGTGGTGAATTTTTCTAGGTCCACATCAACTACGTTCTCTGGCCACAAAACAAAATCAACTTGGTCGGTGTTGCTGATTCTGCGTGTGGCTTCAATGTGCCGTTGCAGTACTTCATTTGGATCAGAGTTGATGGCTCGTGTTCCTTGTTCACCACCACCTTGAACAATCGCGATTCGCACGGTGCCAACACGGCGTGAAAAATCACTGAATCTAGGCACAACACCCACAATTAAGACAACAACCGCAAGTGCAACGGCTCCGGAGAACCGGGGGTGGGTGTACAAACGGGCCAGTAGTGCTGCTGTTGCAAAGCCAAACAGAGTGAGTAGAAGAACCCCACCAAAGCGGGCGAGTAATCCAAATGGGCTGGCAGCCAAAGCGATTCCGAAAGAAGCAAGTGGTACACCGCCGAACGGAAACGAAAATCTAAGTGCTTCGGCAAGTGTATGTGCCACCACCTGCACCGTGAGCCGATGGCGGGTTGTGTCACGATCTGCATGCACGACCACGAGTTGGGAGATGTATTCGGCAACTGCATGAAAGCCAGCAAAGGCCGCAACCGCTGCGATGTATCCCGGCACGCTTAGTGACTTCATCCACCAAGTCGCAGGCGCGAGCCATGCGGCGCACCAGATCGCCGCGACTTGTACGTGTGAGCGTCGTGTTGCAGTTGGTTCATTCACTAACAGGAGAAACCACGCAACACCAACAAATAGAAGTGGCCACCATCCCCAGGGTGGAAGCGATAGGGCAGTGAGAACGCCAGCTCCCGAAGCCGACAGTGTTCGGCGCAGTCTTTCGTATCGGGATTTCATCGGCCGCCGAATGCAACAACCTTGTCAGCTACGGCACGCGCTTGTTGGACACAAGCTGGGATGCCGATTCCACGATGTGAGGCACCTGCTACGAACACGCCTGGGGCAACACTTTCGAGTTCACGCTCGATTTTCTCAACCCGTGCAAAATGCCCCGGTCGGTACTGTGGAAACGCGTTGTTCCATCGTGAGATGCGCGATTCAATCGGCGAAAAACTAACGCCAAGGTGTCGCTGCAAATCTGTCAGCACAGCGCTCATCACTTCAGCATCATCGAGTCCGTCTGCTGGGTTTCCGTCTTGGCCAAGTGAAACTCGCAGAATTCTCGATCCATCATCTGGCTGCCAGTGCGCCCACTTGTTTGAAGCAAATGAAACGGCAGTCACCTTGTTCTGATCGCGCTTCGGAACTAAGTAACCGCTTCCGGTGAGATCACGCGGGAACTCTGACCCGAGTACGCGAAGTGTTGCAATGGTGACTCCTATGTGATCCCAGTCGCCCAGGCTCACTGACACACGTGGTGCCACTGCTGCCAGCATTGGAGCCGAAGCAGCAGCCGGACTCGCCACGATTACAGAATCAGCCTCATACGTATGTTCAGCGCAGTGCACTTGATAGCCAGGCTCAATCATCTTCACGGCGGCGTTTGTGAATGTCTTTACTCCGAGTTCAGAGTTGCGTGCCAAAAGAGCATCAACGACAGCACCGATGCCTTGCCGAGGTGTGGCGAATATCGATCCTGCTGTAGTAGCTGTAGCAGCTTTCTTCTGTTTACGTACGGCAAGTAGGAGACTCCTATTGCCGTTTGCCAATGCTGCTAGCTGTGGGACGGAATCAATGCTGATGTTGTCCGTGTCGGATGCGTAGATGCTGCCAATCAGTGGGTCAACGAGATAGTTGTGCACGTCGTTTCCGAACCGCTGACGAATTAACTTTCCGATTGAGTCACCAGCATCAGTCTTGGGCAGGAATGGTTCGAGTCCTGCGCGAATCTTCCCCAGTGGGGAGATCAGTCCAGATTTAGCGATTGGCATTAGCTCGCCAGGGACACCGAGCATGAGCCCAGTGGGAATTGAGTGCAGTTTTTTGTGCCAGACATATGCTGAGCCCGTCGCAGGAGCAGTCAAATCATTCTCAGTAAATCCCAGTTCTCTAACGAGTTGAAGTGCGTATGGGATGCGCACCAAAAAGGCATCGGGTCCTTCATCCACTGCTGGTAACCCGGCAAAAGGCGAAGTGCGGATGTTGCCCCCGACCATTGGCGATGCCTCCAGAACGGTCACATCAATCTCGGGTCGCTGAGTCTTGATGGAGTATGCAGCAGTCAGGCCGGTGATGCCTGCACCAATGATCACGACGCGACGTGACATTTCAGATTCCTGCGAGTTGTGTGACCCGTGCGGCAAGTGCATTCATCACATTGGAATCGGTATTCACACACGCCGTGCGCGAAAAGCCGAGGCCCTTAGATGTTGCATGATTCAATGCCTCAATATCGAGGTCATAAAGAACCTCAAGATGGTCTGCCACGAAACCACATGCGCTGACTATGACCGATTGATAGGCACCTTGTGCGGCCACTTCATCAATTACTTGCAAGATGTCGGGTCCAAGCCATGGCTCTGGAGTGCGGCCGGCTGACTGCCAGGCGATATCCCAATCAGCACCTTCACGAAGCCCAAGATTGCTGGCAACGACTTCAGCAGTTGACCGCAACTCACTGACATAAGGATCGCCACCATCAATGATTCGTTGTGGCAAAGAATGTGCTGTGAAAAACACTTTTGTTTTCCCGTTTGCATTCTCAAGTTTGCTGCGCAGATCAGTAGTCAAGAATTCAACAAACGCTGGCTCGGTAGCCCAAGTATCAACACCACTGACCTTGACGCCCGCTGGCTCGGCCACCGCTTTTACGCGTCCCAAGTATTGGCCGATCGAATAAGAGGAGTAGTGCGGGGCCAAGACCACACCCACTATTGACTCAACACCATCATCTATTAACTGTTGAGTCGCTTCTTCAATCATCGGTGCTGCATGCTTGAGGCCGAGGCGCACAGCGAAAGCGCCGGGATGAATCGCATCCAACGCGGTTTGCAGTGAATCGCGCTGGGCATCGGTGATCTTGGCAAGTGGCGATAGACCCCCAATCGCTTCGTAGCGACGGATGAGGTCTCCTAGCTGTTCTTCAGTCGGCGGGCGACCGCGGCGGATGTCGGTGTAATACGGGAGTATCTCGTCCTTGCTGCGAGGCGTGCCGTAAGCCATGAGGACAACACCTACGGGAGTTTTCACGATGCACTCCTTGTGGTCTCATGAACAAAATCAACTACTGCTTTTAGGACACCTGGATCAGAATTTGGTTGTACACCGTGACCGAGATTGAAAATGTGACCCAGGTGACCTTGATTGTCTTCCAGCACTCGCCGCGCGCCATCAAGAGCACATTGTTCTCCCGCGAGCACGAGGGCCGGATCAAGATTGCCCTGCACCACCGTGTCTGCACCAAGGCGTTGGCGTGCTTTGAATATCGGTGTGCGCCAATCAAGTCCAATGACCGCGTTACCCACCTCATTCATTGCCTCTAGTAGGTGATCACAACCAATGCCGAAATGAATGCCAGGCGCATCAGGATGTGAGGACTTCAACTGTGAAAAAACTGAAGCCGTGTGTGGTTGAACAAACTCGCGATATTCGCGTTCGCCCAGCGCACCCGCCCAGGAATCGAACACCTGAAATGCCTCCGCACCAGCATCAAGCTGGGTGCGAATGAACGTCACCGAGTGTTGTGTCAATCGTTCCATCACTGAATGCCAGAGTTTGGAATCAGTGTGCATCAATGCTTTGGTGTGCTCGTAGGTCTTACTTGGGCGACCTTCAATTAGGTAGCTCGCAACTGTGAATGGTGCACCAGCAAATGCAAGTAATGGAACCGAGAGTTCACGGCACAAGATGCGCACAGTCTCTGCCACGTATTCGACGTCACTTGCCTCGAGTTGGCGTAGCCGTGACAAATCGCTTTCGCTACGCAGCGGTGTTGATGCCACTGGCCCAGTTCCTGGGGCGACATCAATTCCAAATCCGACTGCATGTGCGGGAACAACGATGTCGCTATATAGAACCGCAGCATCGACTCCATAACGGCGAACGGGCTGCAAAGTGATTTCTGCAGCAACATCAGGCTGCTTGATCGCATTCAGAATGCTGCCTTCACCGCGCACCGATCGGTACTCCGGGAGACTGCGACCTGCTTGACGCATAAACCACACAGGCGTGTGTTGAGCGCGTTCACCTTTGGCGGCTGAGAGAAAGGGGATGGGTGACGACATGCCCCTTTGACGCTACTTGCGGCGCACCCTTCCGCGCAGTGCCAGGAAGGCGAGAGAGAACGAGACAGCACCAATAAATGCCACAGATGCAAAGGCTTGCAGCAGCGCGGACCCATCCCAACCGTCAAGAATTAGCGCCCTCATTCCAGCCAGCAGATATGTGGTCGGGTTGTAGTCCGCCGCGGTGGCAAGCCAGCCAGTGAGTGATTCTTGGGGCAGGTAAGCAGAAGTCAGGAATGCAAAAGGGAAGAACAACAAGAAGGCATTGTTCACCGCGGTGGGGTTGCCAGTTTTGAGGGCTATCGCATAGGGAAAGCCCGTGAATGCAAGACCCCACATTCCGGCAAGCAATACGAACACGATCATCCCCAGAAACCCGGTTGCGAAGTTCACGCCGATTATCAATCCAATGATTACCACAGGGATTGTGAGTGCGCACACGAGCATGAAGTCGGCAACCATAAGACCCAATAGCAACGTCGATCGCGAAACTGGTGTTAACAACAAACGATCGAAATAACCACCTTGAATGTCCACGACGAGTGCGCCTGCACGCGAAACACCAGTTACGGCAAATACCACTGACACAGGTAACTGGAATCCTTTGAAGTCGAAGCCGCCAGGGAAATTGCCCTCAACAAATTTCTGCAAAGCGCCGATATTGACAACTAAGAAAAAGATCGGCACGACCAAGGCAGGGCCGAACGCCTCAGGGTCACGCTTTGTTAGGCGAATCGCGCGACGCCCAACGGTGAACAGATCATGGATAAATCCTGCGCGGCGCGGCTCGATGTTTGCGGGGGTCATCTGATTCCCTCCTCGTCGTCTCGCATACGGGCTCCGGTGGCGTGCAGGAACACGTCATCCAAAGAGGGTGTACGCAGTGTGAGTTCCTTCACTTGGACTCCGGCTTCGGCGAGTCGAATTGCGATCGGGCTAATCGAGGCGCTGCCATTTCGAACTGCAACCGTGAGTTCATCGCCGTCAGTCTCAATTCGTTCGACGCCTTCAACAGATCGGAGTCCATCCGCAGCTTTCTCGGCATCGGTCTTCTCGACCCGAACCACAACAACATCGGCACCAATCGCACGCTTGAGATCTGTCGGCGTGCCCTCGGTGGCAATCTTGCCGCTGGCAATGATCCCAACCCGATCGGCGAGTGCGTCGGCTTCTTCAAGATATTGAGTGGTCAAAAAGATGGTCATTCCAAGTTCGCGATTTAAGTAACGCACTTCATCCCACACGTTGGTGCGGCTCACGGGGTCAAGACCAGTTGTTGGTTCGTCAAGAAACAGAACTTGTGGTTGGTGGACAAGGGCTGCTGCGAGGTCAAGACGACGTTTCATGCCGCCCGAGTAGGTGCCAATGCGTTGATCAATTGCATCGCCGATATCAACTAACTGCAGAAGTTCCCGAACGCGTCGCTCACGGTCGGGTGCACCCAAACCGTAAAGCCGAGCCTGCAAGTCAAGCAGTTCACGACCGGTTTGCTTGGGGTCCAGCGCTGCGTCTTGAAGCGCGACACCAATTCGCAGACGTACTTTGTCGGCATCCGTGGTGACATCAAAGCCCGCTACGTGTGCACTCCCACTGGTTGGGTAGAGGAGGGTGGTCAGCATTCGCACCGTTGTGCTTTTCCCCGCACCGTTTGGCCCGAGAAAACCGTAGATTTCACCCGACTCAACATTCAGATTGATGCCATCGACTGCGTTCTTTTCACCAAACGTGCGAACGAGGGAATTGGCTTCGATTGCTACAGGCACGCGATGAGTCTAGATGTCAATCAAGAAGGTCGCTGTTTGATCAACGCCTCAATACGAGTGATTCGGGTCTTTGCCGGAGGATGTGAAGTCACGAGGTTTTCACGCCAGTTGGAATTCTCACGTGAGTCACCACCGATCAGCCGCAATGCATTGGCAAGATCGCGTCCAAATCCCATCCGCACGACACGACGATCGGCGTCGTATTCCGTGTTGCGTCCTACTAAGTTGCCGATCTTTTGTGAAACCGTGAGAGTGGACAAGAAAATCAATGCGATCGCGCGCACGAAACTTACGATCACGAACCCAATTACTTCAAGTGCCGGAGATCCTCCACCAATTGTGTTGGTTGCGGCTTGGGCGAGATTCTGAAAAAAGATTCCAATGCGTCCAAGCAGAATGATCGGCACACTCAACCACTGACCCACTGCGAGTAACACCGTATGTGACCCAAGGTGGTGGCTTAACTCATGTGCCAGCACCCCGCGAAGTTCGGCCTCAGGTAAGTACTGGAGGGCAAATGATGAGACAACCACGAGGTGCCCACCGCAGGCGAACGCGTTGACTTCGTCACTGTCGAGAACCGTGATTAGAAATTTGCTTCGCGGTTGATGGTTAGCTTGCAACACCGCTTTCCACGGCGCTTCAAGCCGCGCGATCTCTGCTTGGGTAGGGGCTCTGGTACCAATCAGGCGAGTGAGAATCACCGATTGTACGGAGCGGAGAAAAACTAGGCCCGAAGACAAAAATGCAACCAGCGCAAAGTTGAAGAGATTGATATTCGTAAACGCTGCAACCGGCAGCCAGATTACGGTGACACTCACAAACCAAGCGGGCAGGAGTGCTATCACCGGCAAAGCGGTGATGAAGACAGATTTGTCGAATCCTCTGGTGGGGGAACCTGACATACAATCGCAATGTTATGACAGCTCTCCTCTTAGTCATCCCCAGCCCTTCTTCAGGAACGCTGGAAATCGGCCCACTAAAGCTCAATGCATATGGATTAATGATTGCGCTCGGTGTGGTTGCTGCAGTTTGGCTCGCAGGGCGGCGTCTTGAGCAGCGCGGTATTGGAAAGCGCGATGACATCTCGGAAATGGCGCTTTGGGCAGTTCCCGCGGGCGTAATCGGGGCGCGCCTCTATCACGTGGTGACCGACTGGTCTCGCTTCAGCGACAACCCAGGCGACATCGTGAAGATCTGGGAGGGTGGTCTTGGTATCTGGGGTGGCATCGCACTTGGTGTGATCGTTGGTCTGTGGGTGATGAAGCGCAAAGGTTTGCCGATTGCGCTAACTCTCACTTGCGTGACACCTGCGCTTCCACTTGCACAGTCCATTGGTCGTTGGGGGAACTGGTGGAACCAAGAACTATTTGGTAAGCCAACGGATCTTCCCTGGGCACTTGAGGTGTCCTCTGACACGGCGGTTAAGGCCGGAGAACTCCCGGGCACCACTTTTCATCCGACATTTCTCTATGAGTCAATCGGGTGTTTGTTAATCGCAGTTGTCTTGGTGCTTATTGACCGCCGAGTGAAGCTCAGGCCGGGACTGTTGTTCTTTGTTTATACGGCGATGTACACCTTCATGCGTTTTTTCATCGAAGGATTGCGCGTTGATCCAGCGACCGAGGCAGGTGGTTTGCGACTCAACCAGTGGACTTCAATAGTCGTGTTCTCGGTGTCGGTACTTATTCTTGTGGTGTATTCAATCTCAAAGGGGAACAACGATGAGCGACATAGTCCTTCTCTCGAAGCCAGTTGATGGCGTAGCGCTAATCACGCTCAATCGTCCTGATCGGATGAACGCGTGGAACAATGAGTTGTCCGAGCGCTACTTCGGGATGTTGGATCAGTGCGCAGAGGATCCAGAGGTAGTGGCAATTGTGGTCACTGGTGCTGGTCGTGCCTTTTGTGCTGGCGCAGACATGGATGCTCTCACCCAGATTGGGGGCAACCCCAAAGAAGGTGCCACTGCAGCTGCGGGCTCAATTGCACAGATGCATACGACGACCATCCCAAAACCAGTCATTGCTGCGATCAACGGTGCGTGTGCAGGGCTCGGACTCGCACAGGCGATGATGTGTGATGTGAAGTTTGCTGCGGCAGGTGCAAAGTTCACGATGGCATTTTCGCGCCGTGGCTTGATTGCCGAATACGGACTCTCTTGGGTCACGCCGCGTCTCGCCGGAATGGCCAATGCAATGGACATCTTGTTGTCATCACGGGTGTTCACTGCCGAAGAGGCATACGAAATGGGCCTCATCAATAAAGTTCTCCCAGCTGAGGAACTGGTTCAACACGCAATTGATTACGCGCGGGATCTCGCCGAGAATGCTTGCCCAACTTCGATGGCCATCATCAAGCGTCAGGTTTATGCCGATGCGACCCGTGACCTAGCGGCTTCTACGGCCGAAGCTGTGCAGTTGATGAAAGAGTCGTTGATGCGCCCCGACTTCAAGGAAGGTGTTGACTCTTTTCTGGAGAAACGCCCACCAAAGTTCTCGCCGCTGGAAAGCAAGTAACACAGCATTCACTTGGCGAAACGATTTCGCCAATGGCAAAGCGGGCGTCAACGCCTACAATTTAAGGCTGTGCCAGCCACATCCGACACCCCCAAAGGACACCAGATAAGTGCCGCCGACGTGGCGAAAGTTGCTCGTTTGGCGCGTCTTGACATTGATGAAAACAAGATCGAGAAGTTCACTCATCAGTTGTCTGACATGTTGAGTCACTTTGCCGACATCGACACTCTTGATCTGACTTCAGTGGAGCCGATGACCCAGGCGTATCCATTGAGCAACGTGCTGCGCGACGACACAGAGATGCCGTGCCTCAATCGCGAAGAAGTATTGGCGGTCGCCCCCGCGGCTGAAGATGGCCGATTTCGTGTGCCGCCGATAATCGGACTGGATTGAGCACAATGAATTCCAATTACAAGTCTCTCGTTCAGATCGCCACGGGTATCAAAGATGGATCGCTCAAGGCAGTCGATGTTCTTGAGGAACACATTGCTCGCATCGATGCACGCGAATCTGAAATCCATGCCTTTAACAAACTGACTCTTGATGATGCACGTGCAAACGCTGCGCGAGTTGACGCCGATGCTGCTGCAGGTCGGCCGCTTGCACCTCTTGCTGGTGTGCCGATTGCATTGAAGGACAACATGTGCACCCGTGGTGTCGAGACCACCTGTTCTTCAAAGATGCTTGCCAACTGGAAGCCACCCTATGACGGCACGGTTGTTCGCAAATTGAATGAAGCTGGTGCCACGATTGTCGGCAAGACCAACCTCGATGAGTTTGCGATGGGATCGAGCACCGAGAATTCGGCATTTGGTCCTACACGTAATCCATTGGACACATCGCGAGTACCGGGCGGTTCAAGTGGTGGCAGTGCAGCAGCAGTAGCGGCAGGATTTGCTGCTGCGAGCCTTGGCAGTGACACCGGAGGCAGCATTCGTCAGCCAGCTGCACTTTGTGGTGTGGTTGGAGTGAAACCCACTTACGGATATGTGAGTCGATATGGGCTCGTGGCTTTCGCCAGCAGTCTCGATCAAATTGGGCCCTTTACTCACACTGTGGAGGATGCCGCAGTGCTGCTAGACGCAATTGCTGGGCACGACCCGATGGATTCGACCTCAATTCCTGAAGCGTTACCTGCACTTGCACCATTGGTTCGTGCCGATGCTGATTTGAAGATTGAGGGTCTGCGTGTGGGACGCATCACAGACATGCCTGAAGGCGCAGCCCCCGATGTATTGGAGCGACTCGAAGCAGCGTTCAAAGCACTCGCTGACCGTGGTGCCGAGATTGTTGATGTGCAAGTGCCTGCCATGACTTACGGTCTCACTGCGTATTACTTAATCGCTCCAGCCGAAGCGAGCAGCAACCTCGCTCGTTATGACGGTGTGCGTTATGGAATGCGTGTCGAAGCTGCAGATACAAATGCGATGTATGGGGCCACCCGTGCGGAAGGTTTTGGCGAAGAAGTTGAGCGCCGCATCATGATCGGTACTTATGCGCTTTCGGCGGGTTACTACGACGCATACTACGGAAAAGCACTTAAAGTCCGTCGGTTGATTGCGGACGATTTTGCAAAGGCGTATGCAAAAGCAGATGTTTTGCTAACCCCGACTTCACCAACTACGGCGTTTCCGTTCGGTGCTAAGACTTCCGACCCGCTGACCATGTATTTGTGCGACGTATTCACTATTCCCACCAACCTTGCTGGCCATGCGGCGATGAGTGTGCCTTTCGGTAGTGGAGCAGATGGACTACCAATCGGTGTCCAGATCCTTGCACCAGCATTAGGTGAACCAGTGATGTTCCGCGCAGCTGCCGCACTTGAGAAGGCGGTGCAAGCATGAGTGAAAACAATGCAGACGCTGGACTACCAAACGGCTGGAAACTGGTTGTTGGGCTTGAAGTTCACGTTGAGCTCGCCACAAAGACAAAACTCTTTAGTGCATCGCCCAATCGATTCGGTGATGCACCCAACACGAACATTGACCCAGTGACACTGGGTCTCCCAGGTGCTTTACCGGTGCTCAACAAGTTTGCAGTTGAGCTCGCAATGCGTGTCGGTCTTGCATTGAATTGTGAAGTAAAGCCGAGCACATTCCATCGCAAGAACTACTTCTATCCAGATCTTTCAAAGGCTTACCAAATCAGTCAATATGACCAGCCGTTGAATGTTGATGGCTACCTTGATCTTCCTGGTGGGGTTCGAATCGGAATTGAGCGCGCACATCTCGAAGAAGACACTGGCAAGAGCACACACTTTGGTGGGAACACAGGACGCATTCACGGCAGCGATTACTCGTTAATCGACTTCAACCGTGCGGGAGTGCCCCTTGTGGAGATCGTTTCACGCCCGGACATCCGTACCGCCGAGCAGGCGCGACAATATGTATCTGAACTACGGGCAATTCTGGTAGCCATCGGAGCGTCTGATGCACGGATGGAAGAGGGATCGATGCGTTGCGATGCCAACGTGTCAGTGCGCAAAGCGGGTGAACCTTTCGGCACACGTTGCGAGATCAAGAATGTGAACTCAATCAAGTCGCTTGGTCGTGCCATCGATTATGAAGCACGTCGCCAGATCGACATTCTTGAAAGTGGCGGTGTGATTCGTCAGGAGACTCGTCATTGGGATGATTCTGATGGTCGTACACACACATTGCGGACCAAGGAAGACGCCGACGATTATCGCTACTTCCTTGAGCCTGATTTAGTTCCGCTTGCTCCGTCAAAAGAATGGGTCGATGCAGTGCGTGCAGCACTTCCGATGCTTCCTGCTGCTCGTCGTGAGCGTCTGGCATCAGCAACTGGAACATCTTCAGAAAGCGAAGCAGTGTTCGTGGTCGTTGAGCGTGGCCAAGATGACTACGTGCTTTCGGTAGGTGAAGTCGGTGGAGACCTTTCTCGGGCTTTGGTGCATGTGCAACAGGCATACGCAGAAGAGCCCGCGCAGCCACGTGTTCCAGCATCGGATCTCGCCGCGCTGACCAAGATGGAAACAGCCGGTCAACTC
>JBIIRE010000156.1:0-3453 GCA_044341655.1 Ilumatobacteraceae bacterium
CCCGATCACGAAGAACGGCGAATGGGCATTTCGAAAGCAAATTCCTGGCTGTGAAACTTCAGCTCACACCACGATCGTTGGTGCAGGGCACTTCCTCCAGGAAGATCGCGGCCCCGAGCTTGCAGCCTTCGTGAATTCAGTTATTGGCACTCACTAGATTCTTGGACCAGCCATAAGTTGGAACTGAAGTGAATGATTGCGTGCCGGCGTTATTGAGCGCGGCGGCGGGTCAGTGCGAAGACACAACCAATTCCCATGGCCAGAAGTATTAGGCCCCAAAGCCTCCCACTAGAGCCCGTTGGCGGTAACTCACCCGTAGAACTCGAGGTTGTGGGTGTGGTTGATGTCGAAATTGTTGAATTTGGTGTATCTGATGTTGAAGTAACAGGAATTGAAGTCGTTGTGGTGGGAAGCGTTGTTGTTGTCGTCGTCGTTGTTGTTGTTGTTGTCGTTGTTGTTGTTGTTGTGAGGGCCGGATCCACCGAGATCGCCATGATGAATGCATCTTCAAGTTGTCCACCGACATATGGATTTGCGTTATTGACTGAACCGAGGTCGGCCTGAAACTCAACCAAATTAAAGGTGCCGATCAATTGAATTGAACCACACGCCGCTGATGCCGTCGCATCGTAAGAATTGGTGGTTGTACTGCAGTTTGTGGTGGGATTCTTTGTGGTTGGCTCAATACGGTTTGATCCAACAATTGAAAGGTTCTGTTGCCCCAAAAGACTCATAGTGATGCCAGGTGTTAAAAGCTCGAACTCCGTCCACGCCGTGGTCTTTCCGTTTGTAGCCGAGTCAAAACCACCGCCGCCGATGCCGGACAGGTGTAGGACAGGATCTGTTACGGGCTGAGAGAAGCTAATTGTAAATTTGCCCCGATTAGCGCACATCACTCCATAGGTGCACCCCGTATCAGTTGTAACTACTTGTGCGCCCGTCTTCGTATGGATCGTTGAGTCCATGTACATCCCGTTCGCACCGCCGCGTGCGCTCAAGAGTTGATCGGTCGCCGCAATTCCCGTACCGCCACCTGAAACTTCAATACTCACGATAATTCCGGACGTGAGTGTGGAAGTACGTTCCGACGCCAGATACCACGTCGTCCCCTCAATGTTCGTGCCACTACCGCTAGTCACCCAAGTCCAGCCACCATCCGTTGTCTCAAAAGCCGCATGTAGAACGGTCGGGGCAATTAGCAGACCAAGTGAGATCGATATAACAAAGATAAAAAGCTTACGTACCACTGAAACTCCTTTAACCAAACGGAGATTAGATTGTCGGGGTTCAGCGATTGCCTTAAAAATATTTTTAAATGGTCACAGAAAAGTATCTCGATGCTTCATATTTCATCGAGCCAAGGGATTTCTAGGAACGTTGTATGACCAGCGAGTTGCACGCAGTAGAAGTTGGTAGGCCTCCCATTCTCGGTCATCGGTTTTGACTGGAGGCGACGATCTGAAATCTCTAAGGGCCGGTGACGTCGTTGAACTGAACGCGTAGGTCTTTCTTCAGCGCTTTTCCAGAAGGGTTGCGGGGGATCACATCCACGAATCGAGCTGCCACGGGCTGCTTGAATCGTGCCAGTTTTCCTTCGCAGTGTGAAAGCACATCAGCTTCTGTAAGAGCGGGATCTTTTTTCACAACAATCGCCAGTGGTGATTCGCCCCACTTCTGCGACGGGATACCGATTACAGCCACATCGCCAACTCCGGGATTGCTCATAATCACGTTCTCAATCTCGGCGGGATATACATTTTCACCGCCTGAGATGATCATGTCTTTGATGCGGTCTTGGATGTACACAAAGCCATCTTCATCCATGATTGCGCCGTCACCAGTGTGCAGCCAGCCATCCACGAGAGTTTCAGCGGTGGCTTCGGGGCGATTCCAATATCCGAGCATGATGTGACCGCCACGCACGATTACTTCGCCAGGCTCATTCGGGCCGCAATCGGAACCATCACCTCGCACAATGCGCACTTCGGTGTGGAAGAAGGCCTTGCCCGTTGAACCAGCTTTGCGAATCGCATCTTCGGGCGAAGTGAGACACGCTGGGCCACACGTTTCAGTGAGGCCGTAAACCTGGTTGATGTCGATTCCCATTTCGGAATACGCCTGAATCAACGGCACTGGAACTGGCGCAGCACCCGACATGATCCAGCGCAGGCTCTGATGTTTGTGTTTTGCGGGGTCATACGTGGCGCGCATGAAGTTGAGCATCGCCGGCACCATCAGACCAGAGGCGATGTTCTCTGAGTCAATCAACTCCCAGGTCTTCATCGGATCAAATGCCCTCATCATCACATGAGTGAGACCGCGATAGACAGCAACAATTGCAGGTGTAAGTGCCGCCACATGGAACATTGGCATTGGGTTTATATAGCGGTCACCATTTGCGAAATCACTCGATGCAGTGACGGTAAGAATTGCCCACATCTGAGTGTTATGGGAATGCATCACACCTTTTGGCAAGCCAGTGGTACCTGAGGTGTACATGATGTACAGCAGATCATCGTCTGATGCGGTGATGGCCGGCTCGGTATCTGCCATCTTGGCTGCTTCAGACTTAAAGTCGATCGCAAAGCTTGGTTTGTCTGCGGTGGTGCCAACATAAAACCATTCACGCACATCGGTCTTGGTGCCGCGGCTCTGCAAATCGGCAACAACTGGAGCAAAGTCAGCGTCGAAAACCAGTGCGGTAACACCGGAATCTTTCAAGATGAACTCGAGCTCATCGGCGACAAGCCGCCAATTCAACGGCACGATCACGGCGCCAAGTTTGGCCGTTGCAAAAAAAGTCGTGACGAACTCAGTGGAGTTCATCATGAGAAGACCAACTCGATCCCCAGTCTTCACACCTCGCGCACTGAGAAGTGATGCAACACGATTGGTCTCTGAATTGAGCTCGGCAAACGTGAGGCGCCGATCAGCAGCGACGTCAAAGAGTGCCTCAATGGTTGGATTGAGCGTTGCTCGTTTTGTGAGTATCTGGCCAATATTGGTGGGAAGTTGTCCCATTTGCGCCCCCTTGGTTTGGGGGAAATGCTAACGGCGTTTCAGGTGCCACAAAACGTCTGGTAGCCCTCCCAGTCGGCGGGCATTGGGCTCGTGTATTCATCCATGCCATCACGTTTCACAAATGGATCTTTGAGCAGAGCAACTAATTCATTCATCGGTTGTAGGTCCCCATTTGATCCGGCAGCAAGTGCCATTTCCACAATGTGATTGCGGGGTATGTAGGCGGGATTGTTGGCATCCATTTGAGTGGCTACTGCATCGCCTTCGCGGCCCTGTGCTTTGAGAAGCGCATTCCATTCGTCTTTCCACATTTGAAAATCAGCCGAATCTACGAGCTCAGCCACGTTTGTTACGCCACCACGCGCAATTGACGAAAGGGAACGCATGGAGTTGGTGTAATCCGCTTTTGAAGACTCAAAACATGCAAGCAGT
>JBIIRE010000157.1:0-3436 GCA_044341655.1 Ilumatobacteraceae bacterium
GTGCTGATCGGCAAGCGAGAGGATGGAACCGCTTTCATTACCCGACTAGAGGACGACACATCGCAACTACTAGCAGCGGAAATCGCACAAACTGTATCGAATAAGTACAGCCTTCAATCCGGGCACGTTTCACCTGATGATTACAAGCGCATCGTGAGCCTTGCCACTGATGCGATCAAGCGAGATGAATTCCAAAAGGTTGTGTTAGCTCGCGACCTGTTTATTGATGCCGACCAACCGATGAGTGTTGGCTTGATCTTGAAACGATTGAAAGCTTCTTACGGTTCAAGCTATCGGTATTCATTTGATGGTCTAGTCGGTGCATCACCTGAGCTTTTAGTTGAAGTACTTGATGGAGTTGTACGCAGTCACCCGCTTGCTGGCACAGCTCCACGTACCGGCAATGCGCAAGAGGATGACCGTCTTGCCGATCAGCTATTGCGTTCGGATA
Organism: Ilumatobacteraceae bacterium; assembly: GCA_044341655.1. GTDB lineage: Bacteria > Actinomycetota > Acidimicrobiia > Acidimicrobiales > Ilumatobacteraceae > CAIYHK01. The sequence continues at coordinate 452 of JBIIRE010000157.1, forward strand.
AGAATCAGGCAGAACACAAGATCGTCATTGACATGGTGCGTGAGACACTCTTGCCGTATTGCTCCTACCTCGACTGGGAGCCAGAGCCGTCGATAGTTCAGGTTGCAAATGTGCAGCACTTGGGCTCCGCAGCAGAAGGGGTGCTTACGCGCCCGCACACTTCAGTTCTGCAACTTGCGCGCGAGTTGTGCCCTACGCCGGCGCTAGGCGGATCCCCGCGCGAAGCGGCCATCAAGTGGATCGGACAATATGAGGGGATCGACCGCGGGCGTTATGGCGGGGCGATCGGTTGGCTCGATGCGCACGGCAATGGCACATGGGCTGTAACCATTCGCTGCGCTGAATTCGACGAGTCACGTCGACGCGCCCACCTATTCGCGGGTTGCGGAATCGTTGCCGACAGCGACCCCGAGTCCGAGCTTTCTGAGACTCAGACCAAATTCAAAGCGATGATCTCGGCGATCACTGGCTCGACAGGCGTTGACTCACTGCAGAGTTAATGCGGTTGTGCTCCTCAAGATTTGAGTCACGATTTGTCTTCACAACTATGACCTTCACTCCGCGGCCCGCCAAGGCGCGCTTAAGTGCATCACGCGTATTGACCCCAACAGACTTCAGGCCGTGCGCTTTTGCCATCTTGATGAGGTCCGTTCCATGCGGAGTGCCAAACAGTTGCTCATAGCGCTCAGCTTTAAGTGTTTGCTTTTGCGAAAGGAATGAGAAAATCGCTCCGCCATCGTTGTCTGTTACAACGATCCTCATGTTGACATCCCTTTTATTAAGCGCGGTCAACGACGATGAGTCATGCAGAAACGCCACATCACCGATGAGCACATACACGGTCTTTTTGGTTGTAGCGGCCGCACCGATCGCAGTTGCCAAAACGCCATCAATCCCATTGGCTCCCCTATTTGACAGGACCGTAACTCCCTTGCCAATGCGCGAGTACCACTCCAAGTCGCGAATTGGCATTGACGATGAGGCAACAATGATCTGTCCCGCCCTTGCTGACTCAGCCACGGTGTTCGCCACAGCGGGCTCCGTCAGGGAACTGCCGAGACATTCGGTAATGACACCAGCGGCCAGACGGTCTGCCGTAATCCAAGCTTCCTTAAATTCGTTGGCGACTGGATTCAGGTTCTGGACTTCACGTAGCAGTGCCACAACGATCTTCTTGAGATCACCGTGTAGCGCAATCGCAACATCACGGAATGGATCGCGATTCTCAGGCCGATCGCTGATCTGGATTACCTTTGCTGCTCCATCATGCAAATACTGACCGAGGACTTTCGATGCGGGGCCTTCACCTAACTGCAAAACGACCTCAGGTTTAAGTCGCTTAGAAGTGTTCGGTTCACGCAAGAACGCGTCCGCATGAGTGATAACTCCGTCATGGTGTTGGAGACCACTTCGTGAATCGGCAAGCACGGGCCAGTTCAGGCGCTCTGCGAGTTCAACCACCTGCTTGAGACCCCTACAGCCATGCCCCGCAACAATCACTCCGCGCAATCCCGAAATGTGATCCACCAACATCGCCACATCACTCTTTATGGGACGCGCTACGGCAGGCACAAAGGCCGCATCTCCTATTGAATTCAAGTCCTTCACAGGCGTTCCAACTAATGGTTCTCGGAATGGCAAATTCACATGCACGGGCCCGCGACCAAAACCAGTCGCTGCATCAAAGGCCTGGCGAGCAAAGTTTCGCCATTGACCGCGTCCATCCCATTCGGGCACACCGGGATCAATGAACGCCCGCACTGAATCGCCGTACAAGTTCTTCTGGTTGATCGTTTGCGGGGCACGAATGCCCTGTAATTCCGGTGGGCGATCTGCGGTGCATGCGATCAACGGCACGCCGCTCAGATCTGCTTCCACGATTGCTGCGTGGAAGTGCGCGGCCGCAGTTCCACTTGTGCAAAGCGTTATCGCTGGGACACCTGTTGCGAGACCGGCGCCGAGCGCCATGAATGCGGCAGAACGTTCATCGTGGACAATCTCCACTCGGATTCGAGGCTCTTCGGCCAGAGCCAAGGCCAAAGGCGTGGAGCGTGAGCCCGGAGCCACGAATGCGTGTGTCACTCCATCATTTGCCCACTGATCAACAATCACCGCGCAGAAAGAAGCCTGAATATCTTCAGGGCGAGGAAGGGTGGCGGTCATGGCTCTATCGTTGCATCCGTGTTGATTGAAATCTGGTCTGATGTCATTTGCCCTTGGTGCTACATCGGCAAAACCCGATTTGAAGCAGCACTCGAGCGCGTGAAAGCCGACCTTCCAAGTCTGCCAGTGGAAGTCGTATATCGCCCCTACCAGTTAGATCCTTCTGCCTCAGTCGGTGAAGCCAGGCCCGTCAGTGAGGGTTATGCCAAGAAGTTTGGGGGGCCTGAACGCGCAGAGCAGATCATCGGTCACGTCACACGAGTCGCCGCCGGTGACGGAATCACCTTTCAAATGGATCGCGCGTTACGGGCCAACACCTTTGACGCCCATCGCCTTCTCGAGTGGGTTCTCTCGGCCTATGGCACCCAGGCTCAAGCAACACTCAATCTGCGTTTGATGCGTGCCTACTTCGAGGAAGGAAAGAATATCGGCGACCTGGACACGCTGGTCAGTCTCGTCGAAGATGCCGGTTTTGACTCGGCTCTGGCACGTGAGGTCCTAACAACTGATGCCTTCGCAGATGATGTGAAGGCTGGAATTATGCGTGCAAAAGATTTTGACATTCATGCGGTGCCGACATTTGTGGTTAACGGCGCGTGGCAAATACCCGGAGCGCAAGAGGTTGAAGTATTTGAGACCGCGTTGCGTCGCATGGCGGAGCGGGACTGATGTTCCTGCCCTACATCGAAAAAGGGGCGGGTGCACGCGTAGCGCTTTTGCACGGCTTCACCCAGACCAAAAGTGCGTGGGACCCGGTCATAGCTCTCTTGGGCAATGATTTTCACACCATCAGTTTTGATGCCCCTGGGCACGGCGACGCCG
>JBIIRE010000047.1:0-11234 GCA_044341655.1 Ilumatobacteraceae bacterium
TGCACCAACAAGTGTGTCGGTGAGAATGTCGGCGTCCGATTCAGTGTTGTACAAATAGAAGCTTGCCCGCGCAGTTGCGGTTACTCCGAGGATACGCATCAGTGGCTTGGCGCAGTGGTGTCCGGCACGTACACAGATGTTTTCTTGGTCGAGAATTTGGCTCACGTCGTGGGGATGGACGCCCTCTAACGCGATACTCAAAGTGGCGCCACGACACGCTGGGCTTGTGGGCCCGTGAATCGTGATGCGCTCCCCGTAACGGTCCTTGAGCGAGCGCATTGCATATGCGGTGATCTCAACTTCATGGGCACGAACGGATTCCATGCCAAGCGAGGTCAGATAGTCAACTGCTGCCCCAAGGCCTACGGCCTCCACGATTGGTGGGGTGCCAGCTTCGAACTTCGCTGGTAGTTCTGCACACTTGAATCCTTCAAGCTTTACGTCGGCAATCATGTTGCCGCCACCAAGAAACGGTGGCATTGCGTCAAGCAATGACTCCCGCCCCCAGAGCACGCCAATGCCAGATGGGCCACACATCTTGTGCGATGAGAAGGCAACAAAATCGGCATCCCACGCTTGGACATCAGTCGGCATATGTGGCACCGACTGGCAGGCATCAACGATTGCGATCGCTCCCGCACGATGTGCTGCACCCACTATCTGCTCAACCGGCGTGATGGTGCCAAGGACATTCGACATCGCGGTGAATGAAATGGCCTTTGCTCCATCAAGCAAGGTATTGAGATCACTCAGATCTAGTTGGCCATCGGGGGTCAATGGAATCCAGCGGATTTCAAATCCTTTTTCAGCAGCCAGCATCTGCCACGGCACGATGTTGGCGTGGTGCTCCATGTGTGTGAGAACGACTGCATCACCGACTCCAAGATTGGCCGCACCCCACGATCGTGCAATGAGGTTCAGCGCCTCTGTGGCATTTTTTGTGAAGACGATCTCGTGCACCTGGGGTGCGTTGATGAACTTCCGCACCTTTGCTCGCGCCCCTTCGTAAGCGTCAGTTGCTTCTGAAGCCAGCAAGTACGCACTGCGATTAATTGGGCCGTAGGAATTGCGAAGAAAGTGATCAATTGCCGTGATTACGGAGTCTGGTTTTTGTGAGGTGTTAGCGGAGTCAAGGTAGACGAGGGGCTTTCCATTGATCACGCGCTGAAGTACCGGAAAATCACGGCGGACAACTGAGGCATCAAAGGTCATGACATCAATCCCTGAAGGAGTCGTATCCGGATCGTTCGACAATTTCCACTAACTCCATGCCACCACTTTGAACAATGCGTCCATCCACCATGATGTGAACGAAGTCCGGCTGAACTTCATCAAGAAGACGCTGGTAGTGGGTAATCATGACTATCCCGAGCTCGGGGCGATCTTTACGAACCTCGCGAATACCTTTGGCAACCACTCGAAGCGCATCAATATCTAACCCAGAATCGGTTTCATCAAGAATCGCAAGCTCGGGTTCGAGGATTGCCATCTGCATGATCTCATTACGCTTTTTCTCGCCGCCTGAGAAACCTTCGTTGAGATAACGATCCACAAATGACGAATCCATGTCAAGACGCTTCATCCAGTCCATTACTGCAAGGCGGAGTTCGAGTACCGAGAGATCGATTCCCTTGCGCGCCGAGAGGGCTTGGCGCAAAAACTGAATGACCGACACCCCAGCGATTTCTTGCGGATACTGAAATGCGAGAAACATGCCATTTTTCGCACGTTCTTCCGTTGGCCACTTGGTGGCATCTTCGCCTTTGTAGACGATTCGTCCCGAAGTGAGTTCATATTCGGGTGACGCCAAAAGAGTGGAGGCGAGCGTGGATTTTCCGCAGCCGTTCGGGCCCATGATTGCGTGGACCTCACCCACGTTCACGGTGAGGTTGAGTCCACGCAGAATCTCGTCGCCACCGGCATCGGGGTTGGCGGGTTTGGCGTGGATGTCAACGAGGCTTAGCAACTCAGGCACGGATCAATTCTAGATTCGGGTGACCCAAATAGCACTATGCCGATAGTGCAAATCCAACATCCACTAAATCCAGCTGTTTCAAGCCTTTCCCGCCCTCGCAGCGCGCCAGAAGGCCGTGTACGACGGGTATTCGTAGGCTCCGGTCACGAATCCTGTTGCGCACATAGCGCGGTGGTATCGCGGCAGCGAACGATATGGGATTCCAGCATCCACGTGGTGGGCAATGTGGAATCCGATGTTGTACGGAACCATGTAAAAACGAGCCAACCAATGCTGCTTTATGGAGTGTGTGGTGTTGCGCCGGTCAGGGTCCGCGCGGAGCCCACCGTGTTCGGCAATTGCTCGCAGACGATTTATCAGCCGCCAGATTGTGAACCACGGCAGAACCCAAAGAAGCAGATAGGCAAGTGGTGCACCGATTGCAATTGATGCAGCGAACAGGATTATTTGTACACCGATCATCTTTTGCATGGTGCGACGCGCACGTACATCAGGCGAACGCAGTGCACGCAGTTGACCTCGCAACATGGTCCAACCTGTTTGTCCAGTCAAATCGCGAATCACTTTGCGACGAAAACTTTCAGGCGAAATCGGATATCCCGTGTACAGCGGGATATCTGGTTCTTCAATGCCAAACTCTTCACGGTGATGTGCCATGTGCACGCGGCGGTACGCATCGGTTGAGATGAAGACCGGATACCCAAGTAGCCATCGTCCAACTCGGTCATTGACGCGCTTGTTGGAAAACAAAAGTCGATGAGCTGCTTCGTGCATCAGGGAGGAGTACTGCGCGTGTGCGCGTCCCATCAATACAAAAGCAGCTAGCCAAATCCACCAGGTGTTAAGTGTCAGAGTCACTGCGATGATGGCGATTGTTTGCACCCATAGAAAAATCACCGTGAGGGCATTGCGCAGATCTGGAATCTTGCGTAATTCATCTCGCCACTGTTGTGAGGGCCGTCCGTCGGCGCGCAGGTTTGGGTCTTGCCTCACAGGTGTGAACACTGAAGGATCCTTGACCATCCCGCCCAAGGATCTGCCGCGTGGATCAATCATGGGTTACCAACCGCGCGCGATCCACTCGTCGAGATGGGGTCGCTCTGTTCCAATCGTTGTGTCAAGTCCATGCCCAGGCAGTACCAGGGTGTCATCAGGAAAAACGAACATTCGCTCGGTTATTGATTTGATGATGGTGCCAAAATCGCCACCTTCAAACGAGGTGTTACCTGGACCACCTGGAAAAAGCGTGTCGCCAGTGAAAAGCAACGGCACACCATCAACTTTGAAACTCATCGATCCTTCTGTATGGCCCGGATTGTGAATCACGTGCAGTCGCAGCTTTCCAACTTCCACGACCTCTTTGTCGTCTAAGAACACGTCATAGCCAACTTCTTTGAGTCGGGGTGCATCAGCAGCGGTTACAGCGACTTCATATCCGGCTTCTCTCATCGCAGGAATAGCACCGATGTGATCAAAGTGTCCATGAGTCTCAAGTACACGCTTCACTCCAAGTTGTTTACATAACTGAAGCAGCCGCTCGTGTTCATTGGCGGCGTCAATCAAAACCGCATCCCCTGACTGCTTGCAGCGAATGACAAACACATTGTTGTCATAAGGGCCAACGACTACTTTGTGCACCTCGAGATCGGCGTTATTCCAGTGCAGTGTGCTCACGACTCAAGTCTGCCATTGAATCTGCACTTATGCCTGCGGGGAAACAACTTCAAAGCCGAGGGCCATCGCGATCGGAATTTGTGCCGCGTCCAGAGTGCAATATTTGAGTGGTGCAGGCAGTCGGTCGGCTGCAGCAAGATGCAGCGCATCGGCAATTCTGATCGGCTGTTCGCGAGTGATCTCACTGGCGCGGTCGAGACATCCTTGATCAACGGGAACCACATAGAGGTAATCCCATAAACGGCGCAGGTTGTCCTCCAGGTCAACTTGTGCGTCTGGTTCGTCCGTCAACTGATTGATTGAAGAGACAGCCTCGGCGAGGGCGACTGCACATGCCGCCCACACGGGGTCGTGGTTCATCTCTGATGCAAACAATGCTGACGAGCTCGAGTCAACCTGCAAAGCCAACAATGCAGTGGTGTCAAAAAAGAGTGTCATCCGCGAAGTGACCTGACCACGCGCTCAATTCGCACTCCTGCCCACACAGTGACACCGCTTCGCTTACGGAAGTTTCCACGACGGCGCGGTGCCATCACAAGACCCGCGGCAACTAGATCGTGAATGTTTGCAGTGGCGTTGCCGTTTTGCACGGGGCTCAGACTTGCAACCGGTTGGCCAGATACCGAGATCACAATTCGCTCACCGGTTTGGGCACGTCGGACAAATCCGGCAAGGTCACTACGAAGTTCCCTGATCCCCACGTTGCGGTTGTTCAAAGCCATATCCATAAAGTAGCAAAGTGTGTACGCAGGTGTACACATCTCTATTTGGGGTTTGGTGTTTTTCACGGCAGACTTCGTCACATGAATTTTGCATTTACAGAAGAACAGGAAGAACTCCGCAAGACCGTACGTGCGTTCCTTGAGTCAAAGAGCTCAGAGGAATCAGTTCGTGAGCAAATGGAGACCGAAGCTGGCTACGACACCGCAGTGTGGTCGCAGATGGCCGAGCAGATGGGCCTTCAGGGTCTACACATTCCAGAGCAGTACGGCGGTTCAGGATTTTCGTATGTTGAACTCGGCGTAGTGCTCGAAGAGATGGGCCGCTCACTTTTGTGCGCACCGTTCTTCTCCACCGTTGTGCTCGCTGCGAATGCTCTCATTCAGTCGGGTGATGAGTCCGCAAAGAAGGAATACCTCCCGGGAATCGCAAGTGGTGCAACCATCGCTACTCTCGCGCTTACCGAGCCCTCTGGAAAGTGGGACGAAGCAGGAATCACTTTGCCTGCGGCAAACAACGGCGGTAGCTGGAGCCTCACCGGAACCAAGATGTTCGTTCTTGACGGCAATACTGCGTCGTTGATCATCGTGGCTGCTCGTACCGCAAAGGGTGTGAGCCTTTTCGCTGTTGATGGTGGTGCAGCTGGTCTTACCCGCACGAACCTCTCGACGATGGATCAAACCCGCAAGCAGTCAAAGCTTGAGTTCAACAACACTCCTGCGCGCCTGATTGGCAATGAGGGTGACGGCTGGAAGATTCTCTCCAGCGTTCTTGACCTCGCAGCCGTTGGTCTCGCAGCCGAGCAAGTTGGTGGAGCACAGAAAGTGCTTGAAATGGCAGTTGAGTACGCAAAGGTTCGCGTTCAGTTCGGTCGCCCGATCGGTTCGTTCCAGGCGATTAAGCACAAGTGTGCAGACATGTTGCTGGAAGTTGAGTCGGCAAAGTCAGCGGCTTACTACGGCATGTGGTGCGCAAGCGAAATGAACGAAGAGCTTCCTTCGGTTGCTTCACTTGCCAAGGCATACTGCTCAGAGGCGTACTTCCACGCAACCGCGGAGAACATCCAGATCCATGGTGGCATTGGCTTCACCTGGGAGCACCCAGCCCACCTCTACTTCAAGCGCGCCAAGAGCAGCGAGTTGATGTTTGGTGATCCGACCTATCACCGTGAGCTGCTGGCGCAGCGCATCGGTATCTGATTACAGGAGCTGTCACGGCAACTGAAGTCATTTTTATCGTTGCTTCGGTGATTGTGGTTTTCGCAATCGCTGCAGTTTCAATCGGACGCGAGGCGCGACGGCTAGATGCTGTTGCGCCTCGTGCCGTTTACATGTTGGACGAAGCCGTCGAGTTTGTTGCTGACCGTATTCCTGAGCAAACCCAAGCGCGGCTCACCCCAGATGAATTGCGCTCGATTCTTGTGTTGCACATGCGGTGGCTCCACAGTCAGGGTCTCCAACCTGATGCCGTGGTCGATCGGCCCCAAGACATCGATCTGGTAATCGTCGGTGAGGACACACTGGCTGGGTACATCCTTGGCGCTGCAGACGAAGTTGGGATTGAGTTGCTCGATGATGTTGACGTTGTGCACGTGGTCGACGCCCATCTGGCTTATTTCTCAGCGATTGGTGCAGTTGGACCAGAGGCTACGAGTCTGTGACCAATGAAAGTCCGTTGCCAAAGGGCGACCTCGGAGACTCAGAGCGTGATTTGATTCCGCGCTGCGTGGACTGTGGTTCCCCAAGCGCTCAAGCCTGGGACACTCGTGAGGGCAGGATTCAAATGTGTCGGCCGTGCGCGACCATGAATGGGATCGGCTGCAACTAAATCATCATCCCGAAGTTGTTGACAATCGCCTTGCCGAGTTCAGTGTCGCCAACAATTGAGATGTCATCGGAGCATTGCGCCGGTGTGCACCGACCATTTGCGAGACGCACAAATGTGTCACTGTCCATATCGATCATCACAAGGGGATTGGCGGGCAGTTCCGAAAGAAACTCAGCACGCCCGTTTTTTACGCCAATGGGTACGAGACGGCGTATGGGTTCGGTGATGTGGATTACCACGGATTCCCCATCTGGAGTTTTCGCGCGCTTGCCGACAACTATCGGCAGGGTACGAATCAGGCGTCCGATTGTGTGCGCCGCTGCGGGCGAATCGTTGTTTCCGGGCCGGTCTATCGCACGGCGAATGTCCTGTTCGTGAACCCAAATATCGAGAACTCGAATGTCAAGAAAATCAGCCATGGTGCCAGGACCGGTTGGTGTCATCATCTCGCGTCCGAAATAGTCGTCGCCGGATGCGTCAAGAGTCTCCTTGCGCAATGCGACGAGTTCCTTAAATTCAGTAAGCACTTCAGCGCCGAGCTTTGCGCGGCGTTCATCAACTTCGTTTTCATTGAAACCACCAATTGGATTCTTTACCCAATCAAAGGTGGGGGACTGATGCGTGGAAGCTGGGAGCCCCTGCAACATGCGTTCCGTTCCGATGATGTGCGAGATGTTGTCCTGCACACTCCAACCTGGGCACTCAGTCTGAGTTTTCCATTCGTCCTCTGTAAGGGACTCACACAACGTGGTCAGCGAGTCCAAGGTGTCAAACAGCATTTCAATAACTTCGGTTGGGATCATCAGAAAACCTCTTTGTCTCTCTGCTCAGGGCGTTTCTAGTGCGCTGCTTCTTACAGCGCTGGGTTCATTACGGTCTGCCACTCGCGGGCATTGAAATAAGGGGAGAACACCGCACCGATGTACCTCAAATCTTCACCAGTCTTTGGGCGCTTCAATTCATAAAGCCCCGGAAACTTCGCAGCGCGAATGGTGATGTCCCAAAGTTCCATCGCTTCGTCACCCATCGGTGCCGGTAACACTACGGGTCCAAACATGGCTCGTGCGTCTGCAGCGATGATCACTGGAACGCCAAATGCACCGAGGTCATTTACCGCATGATCATGGTCGGCTTTGACTTCGTCGTGCGTAGTCGGGTCTGCGAGTGCCGCGTCCCAGATGGCGGGATCAACACCAATTTCCTTCAGGAGTTCACGCCCTGTTTCGGGTTCGTATGGGCGACGACCGTCGTAGTGCAATGCCTTTCCACACGCTGCATACCAGTTGTCCACGTTGTCCATGTTTGTGCGACGTAGATATGCGGCCACACGCAGCGGAGTCCAGCCATAGGCGATGTCCCGTTCCCATGGGTGCTTCATGCCTTCTTCATGATTGATTTCTTCAAGGCTGAAGAACTTCCAATCAATCTCGATACCGTTTTGGCGCCGTACATCACGGATCCAAAGCGATGTCTGATAGGCGTAGGGGCACATCGTGTCGAAGTAGAACTCGATCTTCTTTACGTCGCTGGAGTTGGTCATTCAGGAAGCATACGTTGAAATCTCTTCTCGGGAAATGTCAGAACGTATGCCATTTCTACGCCTAGGAATGGAGACGTATGGTCGAAGCGATGTAGTCGAGGTCTGACTGTGTCCGAGGGCGCTTGATCTCATAGAGGCCAGCGAAATTTGCTGAGGCCATCGCAATGTCCCAAAGCTTTAGCGCCTGTTCGCCGACTGGGGCAGGCACAACTACGGGGCCGAACATTGCGCGCCCACCTCCAATAACGAGCAATGGCACCCCAAATGCACCGTGCTCAGTCACAGCAAATGCGTGATCAGATTGGACCTCGAGGTGAGTACTTGGGTCCGCCATTGCATCATCCCAAATTTGTAGTGGCAACTCGGCTCCCCTTAGAAGATCCTTCGCAATTGATTCCTCATTCGGGTTTATGCCATCAATATGAATCGCATGTGCCGCTGCTTCGTACCAAGATTCGCAAGCATCTTGGCTGGAACGCCTTAAGAAGGCAGCCACACGCAGAAGAGGCCAACCCGTGGCCGTGATGAGTTCCCATGCATGTGGCGCCCCGGGTTCGCGACGCACCTCTTCCAGACTAAAGAAGCGCCAGTTGATCTGAATATCGGTGGTTTGCCTCACCTCACGGAGCCAAATTGATGTTTGGTACGTATAGGGACAAATTGGATCGACGAAGAAATCCACGATGGTCACGGGCTCACGCTACCGTTTTAGTCATGGAACGTCCGACCAAGTTTGAACACACAAGATTTCTCGGTGATAAGCGCACGCAACTGGTGTACGACCTTGACGAGTGGACTGATGTGCAAGTGATCGATGAGATAGTCAACGCCGAAACCGGAATTTGTTTTGGTCCAGACACGCTCGCTGAAGCGCGCAACCGCGGTTACAAGCTTGCGACGCCAGGTCTGCGTCGCCGCCATCGCAAGCCGCGCGCCTAGTTCTTGGCATGAACGGCTCTTTCCGCTCAGATGGTTTAGAGCTACAGCGTTATCTCGCGCCGGCACCTAATCGAGTTGGCAGAGCACCTGGTGTGATCCTGTGCCACGGATTTCCAATTGGCCCTCTCGATGCACGCCAGTCTGGTGTCACATTCCCCGAACTCATAGACCGAGTTTCAAATGAACTCACTTGGAATGCGATGACGTTCACCTTCCGTGGCTGTGGCAATAGCGAGGGCAGTTTCTCATTGCAGGGTTGGGTGGACGATCTACGGTCAGCAATTGATCACATGGTTGAGGAATGCAATCCATCCGGCTTGTGGTTAGTCGGAGCCAATACGGGTGGTTCGATTTCAATTTGTGTTGCTGCTGATGATCCGAGAGTTAGTGGCGCTGCACTTATGAGCCCACGATCAGATTTTGACGATTGGGCGGAGCATCCCCGCAGGTTTCTTGAGCATGCACGAGAAATTGGAGCCATTCGTGATCCAAAGTTCCCGTCGAGCGTTGACGAATGGTCGCGAGAGTTGCGTCGCTTCAGGCCCCTTGACGCAGCGCGAAGGTTTGCGCCACGACCCTTGTTAGTGATGCATGGTGATGATGACGAAAGCGTGCCGGCATCGGAATCACGAGCACTCTCGCTGGCTCATGGCAATGCCGAGCTACGAATCATTCCTGGTGCTGGCCATCGCTTGCGTCACGACCCAAGGGCGATTTCGGTGTTGATCGGTTGGCTGGATCGCCAAGATACGAGGATTGCGCGCTAACTAGAAGTTGAGTGCCAGCGATATGCGGACTCAATGATTGCATCGAGTCCGTGCGTGGCCTTCCAGCCAAGTACGCGTTCACAGTTTGCGGGATCGGCGAAGGTAGCACTGGGATCTCCTGCGCGTCGGGGCCCAAATGTGTGGGGAACTGCTTGGCCCGTGATGCGTTCTGTAGCCTTCAACACTTCGAGTACGGAAGAGCCGGTACCGGTTCCTGCATTAACTGCAGTGGTTGGACCACCGCTGTGGAGATACTCAATTGCTTTCACATGTGCTGCTGCAAGATCTTCAACGTGGATGTAATCCCTAACCGCTGTGCCATCAGGAGTTGGGAAGTCCGTACCAAAAATCTCAAGTGGTCCACGCTTGCCAAGCAGTGCTTTCATCACGATCGGAATGAGATTCAAAGTCACGGTCCAGTCTTCACCGATTGCGCCATCCATTGAAGCGCCAGCAGCGTTGAAGTACCTCAAGCTGACTGACTTCATTCCGTGGGTTTTGTCGAACCAACCAAGCACCTTCTCGGCCATTGCTTTAGTGTCTGCATATATCGATTCGGGGCTAATTGGAGCGGATTCTGTTACGGGTACAACTGCCGGGGTGCCATAGACAGAGCACGATGAAGAGAACACGATTTTGTCTACATCGCTTGCAGTGAGAGCTTCAGCTAGAGAGGAAGTGCCAGCAACATTGTTGCGAATATACCTCGCTGGTTTTTCCATCGACTCGCCAACACTTTTGTAGGCAGCGAAGTGCACACATGAGGTCACCGAGTACTTGCGGCAGGTATCCGCGACGAGATCAAAATCGGCGATATCGCCGACAACAAGAGGCGCACCGAGGACTGCGTCTTTGCTTCCAAACTCCAATGAGTCGAGTATCACGATGTCGTAACCGGCGTTGCGGAGAGCGCGTGCAGTGTGCGAACCAATGTAGCCAGCGCCACCAGTGACCAAAACCGTCATTTCTTTGCGACCTTCTTCAAGGGTCGACCCTGCTTGTCGAGATCGGCGGCTTTCTCAGCTTTTTTCCATGCACGAACTTTGAGCAGGGTCTCTGGGCTCGTGATATCGGCAACTGTGCGGAAATTCTTGTCGCTAAATGGTGCAGCAACTTTTTCCCAACCCTTTGGTTTTATGGCGAATCGTTTGGCTAGTAGTGCAATGAAGATTCGTGCCTTTTCGTCACCGTAGCCAGGCAAGACACGTAGCCGCTTGTACAAGTCTTCAGCATCATCAACACCTGCCCAGATGTTGGAGCCTTTATTCTTGTATTCGTCGGCAACAATTGCACACAGCTCGTGAATACGGCGTGCCATCGAGGCAGGAAAGCGATGGATCGCTGGCTTCTCGGCACAAATTGAAACAAACTCCTCTTGGTCGAATTCGGCGATCTTTGCAGGGTTTAGGTGCCCGATGCGTTGCTTGATCGTGAATGGGCCCGTGAACGCCCACTCCATTGGAACTTGCTGATCCAGCAACATTCCGACGAGGAGTGCGGTGCCGTCGCGATTCAACAAGGCGTCAGCTTTTTCGTTACCGGTGATGTACAAGGTGCCGTTACTCACGACTTACAGGCTATTGACAAATGCTTGATAATCGCGGTGATGCGCTGAAATTACTCAGTCCACCCAGGGCGCCACTGATTCAGTATCAATTGCAAAGCGCGTGATGGCATCAGCGACCACCTTGGCTTCCACATGACCCGCATTACTCAAAGCGCTGAGCACTGCGACAACCACGTGACCCGCATTGATCTCAAAGTGCTTGCGCAATGATTCGCGAGTGTCACT
>JBIIRE010000158.1:0-3362 GCA_044341655.1 Ilumatobacteraceae bacterium
TACTGCTTGGTGTGGAAGGGCTGCGAGTTTGTTCGCCATTGTGCGGGCTTCGTTAAGCAGCGATGCATCTGGAACTGCTCGTGTGGCAAGACCAAGCTCCACAGCTTTCGATGCCGGTATGCGATCACCCGTCAACAGGTACTCCTTGCAACGCAACAATCCCATCATCAGCGGCCAAAAAGCTGCACCACCATCACCTGCTACCAAGCCCACAGAGACATGGGTGTCGGCCACAAAGGTGGAATCAGCGATGTAAACAATGTCGCACAACAAAGCAACATTGAGACCGAGTCCAACGGCGGGACCATTGATCGCTGCAATCACTGGTTTGTGGAATCCTGCCATTGCTTCGAGCAGACGACGTGCGAGACGCATTTCGCGCCTGCGGTATTCCATGTCTTCATGTGTACGAATGAATCCTGGAATGTTGCCACCAGCAGAAAATGCTTTGCCAGCACCAGTGAGGATTACCGCCTTTACTGATGGATCTTCACCCAGGTCCCACCAGAGCTCACACATTGCAAGATGCATCTCGTCATTGAATGCATTTAGAACATCTGGATTATTGAGGGTCACTGTTACGACTGGGCCATCTTGCTCAATCTTTAAGAATTGTGTCGGCGTGTGTGGCATAGGTAATTCAATGTACGCCAGACGAGGGCTCAGATTTGCACGCGGCTTACTTGCAGCGGAGACCGTCGCTGGGTGTTTCCAGGTCAACCAAGTACGCGTGCACGGCGTCGTTGACACAGTCATTGACGTTGTAACCGGTGTGCTGGTTGGCAACAACAACAATTAGATGACCCTCTTCAAGGAGGTCTGCAGTTCTTTGCGATGCTTCAAGTGGTGTCGCAGCGTCTCCGGTTGTGCCGATAACCACAATCGGGCCCGCTCCTTTGCCCGTGATCTCAATGCGGCCCGAGGATCGCACTGGCCATAGAGCACAGATATATCCACGCGCCGACCCGGGCCCAAGCCTTGGGGCAGCCTCTTCGTACAAGGGAACATTTGCATCAACTTCGTCCACCGAGGTTTCCCCTGGGTCATCAAGGCAGAGGATAGAAGTGAATGCTTCTAAGAGATTCGGGTAGCTGCCATCTGGCATGCGTTGGAAATAGTCGTCATTCAACTGCAGGATCTTCTCGCCATCACCATTGCGCAGATCGTCTAGTCCACGTTCCAGCACGAACCAGCTCGCTTCGTCGTACATTGCTTGGGAAACGGCGGTTTCTAGAACACCAAGTGTCACTGGAGTGCGTCCTGCTTCGACGAACACGGGGTTGGCATCAATCTCGGCAGCTAGTGCATCGTATGCTTCTGCACTTTTTCCATCGCTGTGAAAAGCGCACGATCTGTCACTCGAGCAACGATCAAGAAAGGTTTGGAATGTGGCTTCGAAGCCACGAATCTGAGTGAGGGAATCCTCAAGACGTGATTGATTGAGTGCAGATGCACCATCGAGTACAGCTGCTCGCACAGTAGAGGGGAACATCGTTGTCCAAGTGGCTCCGAGCTCACTCCCATACGAGAAACCAAAATAAGAAATCTGCTCTTCACCCAATGCGCGACGAATGGTGTCGATGTCGGTGGCGGATGCTTCGGTGCTCACGTACGGAAGAATTTCGCCACTGTTCTCTTGGCATGCGTCTGCGAAGTCTTGTGCTTCGGCAATGAGCGCCAAACGCTCGGCTTCGGTCTCAGGAGTTACATCGGTCGGGGGATCAGAGTCGTAGGAATCAATACAGTCGATGAACGGCGTTGACTCGCCAGTGCCCCGAGGATCCCAACCAATGATGTCGAAATGATCAAGTAGTTCTTGACCATAAATCTGGTCTGCATACTGGGCAAGAAACTGGCCCGCACTGCCAGGCCCACCAGGATTCACTAATAGCGCTCCGATTCTCTGGTCTGGCTTTATCGCGTTATGCCTTGAAAGTCGCAATGTGAACGAGCCGATATCGGGCTTGTCGTAGTCATAAGGCACAAGCAAAGTTCCACAATCAACTGATTCACCACAACTGGACCATTCAATTACGGGTGCATCATCGCTGGGCTCGGTGGTGGGAGCACCCCCGGTAGTGACGGGGACCACCTCGTCGCTTATCGCAGATCCACCACATGCAGCCAGAGCTAACAAAGTGCCAAGAAGTAATCGGCTTGTACGACCCATGCAAGTTGAGGCTACGACCTCTAGCCTTTACAGAATGCGCATGAACCCACATATGTTGATGCCCGGTGATGCATCGGCGGTCAAGGGTGTGCGTCTTAACTGGTCGTCGTTGCGTCGGGTATGGCGCTTCGCGCGCCCCTATCGGTGGGCAATCAGCGGTTTTCTGGCTGCGATTGTGGCCGCAGCACTCATTGCACTTGTTCCACCATTCGTATTTCGCACAATCATCGACCGGGCAATCCCTGACGGCAATCGGGGTTGGATCACAGTGTTGGCAGCAATCGTGGTTGTTGCTGCGGTGTTTGATGCGGGGCTGGCGATTGTTCAGCGCTGGTACTCCGCTCGAATCGGTGAGGGGCTCATCTACGACCTTCGAGTCGCACTGTTTACAAAGGTGCAGGAGATGCCGATCGCATTCTTTACACGCACCCAAACCGGTGCCTTGATCAGTCGCTTGAATAACGATGTGGTTGGAGCACAGACAGCGGTCACATCGACACTTGGCTCAATTGTTTCCAACGTGATCGTTTTGACAACAACTCTTGGGGCAATGATCGCAATTGAATGGCGCCTCACCCTCCTTGCATTGGTCGTCCTTCCCATATTCATCGTTCCAGCGCGTCGGGTTGGTGAGCGCCTACACGGCATTGCACACGAGCAAATGAATCTCAATGCCGAGATGAATACTCAGATGTCCGAACGCTTCAATGTGGCCGGAGCAATGTTGGTCAAGCTCTTTGGCCGCAACAGCCGTGAGGTTGGCGCCTTTTCGTCGCGAGCTGCTCGCGTGCGTGACATTGGTATTCGATCTGCGATGTATGGACGCGTCTTCTTTGTGGCACTTGGACTTGTTGGGGCAATGGGAGCAGCAGCGATTTATGGAATCGGCGCACACCTTGTTGTGTCTGGTTCACTTACTTCGGGCTCACTTGTTGCAATGGCAACTCTGGTGCAACGCATCTATCAGCCACTTACTGGCCTCACCAATGCACGTGTTGACCTCATGACTGCATTTGCGAGTTTTGAAAGAGTGTTTGAAGTGTTGGACGCACCAGTGGCGATTCAGGATTCACCGGGGGCAGTTGATCTCATTGACCCGCGTGGAGCGATCAAGTTCGACCATGTGACCTTCAGGTACCCGCCAGCATCTGCTGTCAGCATCGCGTCCCTCGAGGCATCAGGAGCAATGCAG
>JBIIRE010000159.1:0-3350 GCA_044341655.1 Ilumatobacteraceae bacterium
GGTCGACCGTGTGCTCGAACACCTCTACGGGGAGGAGCCACCAACGGGGATTCCACGAACAGTGTTGGTACCTCACTCAAGTGCTGATGAGACGACATATGTCGAGTGGCTCTCGCATCTACGTGGTTCCAAATGTGAAATAAAAGTTCCCCAACGGGGCGACAAGGTGACGCTGTTGGAAACCGTGACTCGCAATGCAAAAGAAGATCTCATGCGGCACCGGCTTCGTCGCGCAAGCGACCACAATGCCCGCAGTCGTGCATTGACCGAGATTCAAGACGCGTTGAATTTGCCCGAAGCACCCCTGCGGATCGAGTGCTATGACATGGCCCATTTTCAGGGCACCGACTATGTCGGATCAATGGTGGTTCTGGAGGATGGTCTGCCGGCACGCTCTGAGTACAGGCGCTTCAAGATCAAAACAGTTGAAGGTAATAACGACTTCGCTGCAATGGAAGAGGTCCTCAGAAGGCGTTTGTCCAAATATGTTGCAGAACGAGACGGCCTGGATGAAGAGAGTGCCGAGGATGCGGTTCCCGAGACCGAAAGCAAGCGTTCACGCGCCAAGAAATTTGCCTATCCACCACAGCTGCTTCTGGTGGATGGTGGAAAAGGCCAACTCAGCGTCGCGGTTCGGGTAGTTCAGGAGTTGGGTTTGGAAAACGAGATACCTGTTGCTGCATTGGCCAAGAAGTTTGAGGAAGTCTTTGTGCCAGGCAACCCTGCACCAATAATCCTTCCGCGAGGCAGTGAAGCTTTATTCATGTTGCAGAGAATCCGTGATGAAGCGCACAGGTTTGCCAACAAATTTCATGCCGACCTTCGCAATAAACGGATGAAGGAATCCGTGTTGGACGACATACAGGGCCTTGGTCCGGGTAGGCGAGAACGGCTCCTCAAGGAGTTCGGCAGTTTGACGGCAGTCAAGAAGGCGTCTTTAGTGGATCTAAAGGCAATCAGTTGGTTGCCTGATGTTGTTGCTGAGAATGTTCACCGCGCGTTCCATCCCGGGGATGAAAGACTTGAGACCAATGAACTCGAATGATCTTTGGGAAACGCATGCCGAGTGGTGGATTCGTGAATTTACTGATGGGGCAGACCCTGAGTATGAAGAGCAAATTCTGCCCATGGTTCTGCGCGAAGTGGAGGGAGCTACTCGCGTGCTTGATCTTGGCTGTGGTGAAGGCCAAATAAGCCGAGCTCTAGTGGCGTCAGGGGTTTCGACTGTTATTGGGATTGATCCCACTTACAACCAGATTGAGGTCGCTAGGCAACGTGGGGGAGTATTTGCGCGTGCTGGATCCGTCGGGTTGCCATTTTGTGATTCGAGTTTCGACACTGTGGTTGCATGCCTTGTGTTTGAACATGTGCGTGACCTGGATTCTTCGCTGTCTGAGATTGCGCGCGTTCTTGAACCCGGAGGCAAGTTTTGTTTCTTTTTGAACCATCCCTTGTTGCAAACACCAGATTCGGGGTGGATCGATGATCAATTTGTTGATCCTCCAGAGCAGTACTGGCGTATCGGTGCTTATTTGCGCGAAGAAGAACGGATTGAAGAGGTGGAAAAGGGTGTATTCATCCCGTTCATACACCGTCCACTGAGCCGCTACCTGAACGCGCTTGCAGCCAATGGTCTCTATCTCGAATTAATGAATGAGCCATCACCACCATCTGGATTTTTGGCGCGTGCACCTGAGTATTTTGAGGCTGCAACGGTTCCACGACTGCTATATCTGCGCTTGGTGCGCAGGTAACCTCGAGTCATGACCGACATTCTTGTGATCACTGGATTGTCTGGTGCGGGTCGTTCGCATGCCGCAGACAATCTCGAAGACATGGGTTGGTTCATTATCGACAATCTGCCGCTTGAGTTGGTGCCAAAAGTCGCCGAGTTGGCATCTGTGCAGGGCGGAAAACTGCATCAAATCGGACTCGTGGTCGGTGTGAGTGATGACGCAACGAGTTTGAACGATGCGATCGCGGATCTGCGTAATTCAGGAAACAATGTTCGCCTTCTGTTTTTAGATGCCGCGACTGGCGATCTGGTCAAAAGGTATGCCGAAACTCGTCGTCGCCATCCTTTGGACGATGGTTCGGGGACCATCTCAAATCTGATCGAGCGAGAACGAGCGATGCTCGAACCTGTACGTGACATGGCCGATATTGTGATCAATACAACGGGGATGAATATTCATCAGTTGAAATCACGTTTGGCTGAAACGTTTTCTGCTGACGAGGAGCGGCGTGGTTTACAGATATCGCTTTCATCCTTTGGGTTCAAGCAGGGTGTGCCAATTGATGTTGACATGGTTTTTGATGTTCGGTTTTTGCCGAATCCGCACTGGGTGGATGAGCTTCGACCGTTGACCGGCAATGAGGACGCAGTAAGTGAATATGTACTCAATAACGAACTCGCATCTGAGTTCTTGAATCGCCTCTACTCAATGTCCGATCTGCTCCTGCCCGCGTTTGAAGCCGAAGGCAAGGCCTACCTGTCAATTGGGGTTGGATGTACCGGGGGTCGCCACCGTTCTGTGGCCATCGTGAACCAATATGCGATGTGGCTGCGGTCACAGGGCTGGCGAGTTCGTGTGACACACCGAGAGCTCGGCGCAAACTAGGGTTTTTCCGCAAGTGGAGTCTCGGAGCGCCGAGAGGGTCCTTTCAGGGCTCAAGAATGAGAGGGGTTGCACATGACAGTGCGTGTTGGCATCAATGGGTTTGGCCGTATCGGGCGCAACTTTTTCCGGGCCGTCAAAGCTTCCAATGCTGATGTCGAGATTGTGGCAGTCAATGACTTGGGATCACTGTCAACCATGGCTCACTTGCTGAAGTATGACTCTGTTCTTGGGATATTGCCCTACGACATCAAAGCTGTTGATGGTGGCATCAGCATTGATGGCAAAGTCCTCACAGTTCTTCAAGAGCGTGACCCAAAAGCACTGCCATGGGGAAAGCTTGGGGTGGATCTCGTAATCGAATCGACGGGCATTTTCACTGATCGTGAGAAAGCCGCACAACATCTTGAGGGTGGTGCACCACTCGTGATCGTCTCAGCACCCTCTAATGGTGCAGATGCAACCTTTGTGTATGGAATCAACCACGGCGACTATGACCCCGCAAAGCACAAAGTGATCTCTAACGCCTCGTGTACGACCAACTGTTTTGTTCCGCTGGTCAAAGTGCTTGATGATGCTTTTGGCGTTGAAAACGGTTTGATGACCACGATTCATGCCTACACGGGAGACCAGTCATTAGTGGATGGGCCTCACAGCGATCTCCGACGCGCTCGTGCAGCAGCTATCAATATTGTTCCAACCAGCACAGGTGCGGCCCGAGCAACGAGTCTC
>JBIIRE010000048.1:0-10906 GCA_044341655.1 Ilumatobacteraceae bacterium
CAGGCTGCCGCATGAGTAGACCACATTGGGAACGTATCCCTCGCGCTCAGCAGGTATCGGTGCAAGTAGGGGTTGATTCAATGTGCCGACGACACGCATTGGGTCATTCAGATCGAGCAACATTGCACTCAAGTAATAGGTACGAAATGGGCCAACGGCATGTGTGACCACAAGCCACCCTGCCTCGGTTTCGATGGGGGAGCCACAATTTCCGAGTTGGATAAGTTCCCACGGGCGCGATGGAACTTGGACAGCGGTTGCGTCGTCCCAGTGCTCTACTTGATCGGAAGTACTGATGAAGTTCGATTCGTGGTCCATTCGAGTTAGTGCCATATAGGCCCCACCGACTTTGCGTGGAAAGACCGCGAGACCTTTTCCACGTGCCGCACGACCCGAAACTGGGAACATCTCAAATCGTTGGAAGTCAGTTGTGCGAAACATTTGCTGCGTGATGGAAGAGCCATCAAATGCTGTATAGGTAGCTAGGTAGCTAGTACTTCCGTCGTCTTCGGCGAATCGCACTAAACGCGCATCCTCCATGCCGCGCCACTCACTTGATGCATGTGGCCATAAAACGCGTTCGGAATAGCTGCTGTCCTTGGGAAAATCAACTACATAGGAGCGCTCTGCAATAGTGCGAAAATTCAAAACCGTCTCTGCTGCGTTACGGTGCGTGTCGTGGCTGTGTAGAAGAACAATTAGGCGCTCTTCTAATTGTTCCAAGGTGAACTCATCGGGCAGTTTGCTGAGAACTGTTTGTGCATTCTCGCCAAAGTCAGAAAGGGACTCCAATGGCCCGATGAAATTTTGCCTTGTAAACAGTGGGTCACTGTACGCACCCGGGTGCAATCTTGGTTGTGGAGCGTCAACCGAAATGCCACCCCATTGATCGATGACCCCGGTTCTAAATCCGATTGAAGATCGATGTCCTTCACCGATTGCTCTCACGGTCATGATGAAACGCGCCATCCCAGCACCAAGACCGGACTGATCGGGGTGCAGTACGGCAGAAGGATTACACAGTGCGGCACCTTCGACTGAAAATTCATGGGTGAAGCAGGCCCCCAGGAGCTTCCAGCGATCGTTGGTTAACTCATGATCGGACACGATGCATTCGCACGCCCTTTGAGCGTGGGCATGTAGAAGCGCGTCAAAGTCATCGTGTCGATGGCTGAAATCCTTTGTGACGATCGCAAGTGCCGTACCGACCTCATCATCGGATAGCGCAAGAACTCGTTGGACCACAACATTGATCCTGCTTTCAGTGCTCCCAAAGTCTTCCTGTCCGGCTACGAAAATCTTGATGAGTACACGAGTTGGGTCGGGTAGCAGGCGGTGACTGGTACGGATCGCAATTGATGAACTGTTTGGCTCGCTAATTCTTTGCACCAGTTCTCCGCTCTGCAAGATGCTGCAATGTGGCGATCATCGCAAGTGTGGACTCAGCACCTTGATTGCGGTTGACCCCCGTTCTCGTAAGGCCGTCAAAGCCGCCACCGGAGATGGGGTCAATCATGATTTGGTTCGAATCGTTGTGACCTAGAAACCAGAGAATCGAATGCTTGAGCCCGCGACCCCAAACTGAATCATGGGTAATTCGGTAGGCGCGTGCACAAGCTTCAGCGATTGCAGCCGCTTCGATGGGTTGCTGGTCAAAACCGGGTTTGCGCTCACCTGCGCCACTGCCGTTGGTTGGCGTAAGGGAAAGGTGGTCCCCAGTTGTCTCGTGAGCGATTAGCCAATCCAGCATTGTGAGCCCGGTGTCTAGAGCTGAATGGTTGGCAGTGGCATAACCCGAAGCAATCAGGGCTTCCGGGATAACTGCATTTGCATAACTAAGCCGTTGCTCAGGCCAAATCCAATCTGAGTCGGTGGAGATATCGGGAACGTGTTCTGCAAAGTCGCGCAGAAACTCCAAGGCGACTTCGTGTTGAGGAAAAGTGCGCAAGACTTCTGCTGCGCCAAGGGCAGCAAAACTCTGAGAACGCAGCCAATTCGATTTTTGTTGAATGGCGCATTCAAAGCATGACAATGCGCGTTGCCGCACAGACTCGCTCTCGGCCTCTGCTACTGCCACCCCAGTTGCCCAAACGAGGCGTCCCCAACAGTCGTCTGTAGACGGTTCATCGGTCCATTGCCCGTGGTGGTTCATGCGATTGTAAACACGACCCGAGGTAGTGACGGCTTTGCTGACGAATTTGAGAGCTAGTGATTCAAGTTTTTTGGAAGTCATTGACGGGGTAGCAGTTCGTGCTGCCACAATCAAAAGTCTTGCGTTGTCATCCGTGCAGTAACCATGTTCATAATCGGGCTGTGAACCACGGGCGTGTTCGAAAATGCCGTGCTCGCCAGAAAGTGTCACCAAATGGCGAAGCGAAACATGGCGAACCAATTGGTTCGTGCTCAACTTGCAACCCCAATCTTGGAGTTGAATGTAACTCGCCGTACAATCGTGCTGTATTGCCTGGCAACCGTCGACCAGGTGTGAAGTGGTGCGAGTTGTGCGGCGCGACCCGCCATTTTGACGACCGCTTCTGGATGATGCAGCACACGCTTAATCGCTCTTGACATTTCCTCTGGATTCTGTGGCGGCACGAGGATTCCTGCACCACCAGAGAGCAGTTCCACTGCATGAGAAAATTGGGTAGCAATTACAGGCTTACTAGCGGCGATGGCATCGACCAGCACTCCAGAGGTGATCTGATCCATTGATTCGTATGGGAGTACCACGCACGTTGCGGATTGAATTAAATCAAGCAGTGAGCCAAGCGGCTTGTAAGACGCATCAAACTGCACGATTGAACCGATGCCAAGCTCTTGTACCTTTGCCTGAAGCATTTCGCGGTAGGCCTCACCTGAGTCGCGAACGATGTTTGGATGTGTCTGCCCAGCAACCAGATAACGAAAATTTGGCACTTCATCTTTTATTAGCGCAATAGCCTGAAGCACCCACTCAATACCCTTGCCGGGTCCAAGCAGGCCCCACGTCAGTAACAGCGGAGGTTGTGCTGACGTGAGGCCTGCATTCGGGGGGATGGTTGCTCCGTGGGGAATCGTCATGATCTTCGATTCATCCACTTCGTAGAGGCCAAAAAGCCGCTGGCGCGCTACTTCAGTCATCGTCACTACCGCAGCAGAATGACCAACAACTTCTTCAAGCACAATCTTTTGTCGTGAAGTTGGGCGCAGGGGTACTGAATGCAATGTGGAGATCACTGGCACCTCTAGCTGGGTCAAGAGGTCGAGTGCTCCCTGACCATCCGAGTGACCAAAAATTCCATATTCATGCTGTAAAAACACAACGTTGTATTGGTTAAGTATGTTTGCAGCGTGAGTTACTGAAGATATGGAGTCCGGATGGAGCGTGCCCACAACCCTTGGATCTAAGTGATCATGTTGTCTTGGGGATACTGCTAAGACATGCGTATCCCCAACACCTACCGAACCCAAGCCATTTAGTAGTGCTGATGAAAATGTGGCGAGCCCACACGGTTTGGGTGGGAATGTGCTCACAATTATTGATGAAGAATCAAACATGTCTTCAACGCTTCTCAAACACTTCGCCGCCGACCGACGACTGTGAGAGCAAGGGCTAATCCGATTAAGACGAGCAAGATTGCTGCGATTTGATCGGTGCGACTCCCCGTTTCCGCGAGCTCAGTAATGCCGGGGCTCGTTGAAGTGGTCGGCGGCTCGAGGGTGGTTCTGGGTGTAATTGGGTTAGTGGTGGTTGAGGCCACTGGCGTTGTCGTGGTTGTGTCAACGATTGTTGTAGTCGTTGTGTCGACAATCGTGGTGGTTGTCGTCTCCACAACAGTCGTTGTGGTTTCCGGAATGCTTGTTGTGGTAGTCGTTTCAGGAATCGTGCTTGTTGTGGTAGTCGTTTCAGGAATCGTGCTTGTTGTGGTAGTCGTTTCAGGAATCGTGCTTGTTGTGGTAGTCGTTTCAGGAATCGTGCTTGTTGTGGTAGTGGATGTAGTTGAAGTAGTGGTGGTTGCTGGGGGCACGAATGGCACCGTCACTTGATCTTCGTTCGAGGTCACGCCCCCACCAGAAGCAACTGCAGTGTTCATCACATTTTGGGCAGTTATGTCAGCACTTGTTACTTCATAGGATGCCTGGCAGGTCAAGGTAGCGTCCACCGCAAGTGTCGTATCTGCCGGCCCACAATTGAAAGCAACACCAGATGCAATCCGGTCATCAGTGATGGTGAACTGAGTTGGCCCGATTGGAGCTTTACCAGTATTGGTGATTGTGTAGCTGTAGCTGAGGGTGTCACCAACTGAGTCGTAGCTTTCTTCAGTCACCGTTTTATCAAGAGCGATCGACCGCAAAGGATCGAGTTCGTGATTGAAAGTGCAGGTGACTATTTCACCTTCGCGGAGATCAATTGTGGCGGTATTTTTAACCGCCGTAGTGTCGCCACGATCGTCAAATTCTTCTTCCTCTTCTTCCTCTTCTTCCTCTTCTTCCTCTTCTTCCTCTTCTTTCTCCGCCGCAACGACATCACATGTGGCACCGGTAAATGTCCAGCCAGTTTCAGATTGAACCGAGACCGTGTACGTGGTGAAGGTAGTGATGCCAGTAAACGTGCGTGTGTTAGTCACTGTGCCGTCATCGACCAAGGTGAAGTCTGAAAGTGGGGCCGGTGAACTCGTGTAGTCAAACACGGTCGAGCCCTCTGGCGTGGCTGACTCGATGACCGTGATTGATGCCGCATACGTCACGGCTCGTGAACTCAATGACCGGTCTTGATTGCCGACACCACAGTTGTCTGCATCCGAACAACTGAGATCCAGGAGGCGCATGTGATACGGCGAGCCACTTATCGAAACCGCCGAGTGATCGTTGCCCCAATCTGCACGGGTTGCGATGTGGCCACCCCATGCGATAACCGCCGATTTGGCGTCAGCAGTGAACCACAATCGGATTGAGGTTGAACTACTTCCTGCATAAGTTCCCGAAAGTGAGTAAGCCGAGGGATTTGAGGAGATCAAGCAAGTGGCACTAGCACAGAGGTCTCCTGTGTTTGGCACTGTGGAACCCGAGGCCGGGAACGTTCCGCCTGTGAGAGCGAAAGCCTGACCAGACGTTTGGCCAACTCCTTCAGCGGTGATGTTCGGGTTGGAAGGAATTGAGAGGCTGCTCGTGCTTCCACTGCACGTGATGCCTGCGCAATAGTCGGCAGACCCAATCGTGCGGTTGTAGCTAGTCAGTGTGTCTATGGCGTGTTTGCCACTTTTGGTTGTGTCCCACTCAAGCAAGAGCGAGTACGTCTCGCCAATTGTCAATCCGGAAAATGTCGCTCGGTATGGAACAGAGTCACCTTCGAAGTAACTGGAGTTTGACTGCCCTAGGTCCCCGTTTTGCCATTGTGCAGAGTTGGATGAGCTACAAGGGTTGGGCAGAGTTGCGCATTGATCGAGACCCACCGATGCTTTGGCGGCCGCGGGGTAGATCGCAACAAATACAGAAATTGCCAAGATTCCAATAGAAATTGCGGCAAAAGCGGATACAAATTTGAGTCTCATAGTTCTCCAAAACTGCTGTGTGCGCTCTCGAAGTCTTGGAAAACACAAATAGTGAACATCGGCAGGGTCTGAGCCGCAATGCGACCCTAATGAGCATTTAGCAACAAATGATTTTTGAATGACATTCGTTCACGTGCTGACTACAGACGTACCTTGCCCCAGGTGCCTGCGTCATCTTTGATGGGAGAAAAGGAGAAACTATGGAAATTGAAAAACCCGAATTGAAACTTGCACGAAGTTTTGTCAACTTGATCGACACCTTCAGCGCCGCACTGCAACACGATGCCGTGTCGTGCCTCTTGGCAAGTTGCCGCGACCTGATCCGTGCAGAATCGGCGTACCTTTACGAACCAGACCCAACTGGCGGAATGGTTTGCGCCGGTGCAACATCTAAGAATCCGGTTGGAGCACAGGCAGACATCAAAGCTTTCGCACAGAAAGTACGACTGACCTGTCAGTCAAGCACTTCGAGCTTTGATGAATGCACGCTGGTCGCATTGCCAATGTGCGTGGAGGGTCAAGACTGCAGAGTAGTGGTCCTGTTAGGCAACCCTGAGTTTGTTGATGATTTGCGGAGCCGGATTCCCCTAGTGCAGGCCTATTTGGGGGCCGCCGCACGGCTGCTTTCACAGTGCAACCAGTTGGAACAAAGTCGACTGCTTGCATTGCAGTTGCAAGGCGCACTTGAGAGTCGAGTGGTTATTGAACAAGCAAAAGGAATTTTGGCCGAGCGCAACAGGCAAGATCTTGCCACAGCGTTTGAGGAACTTCGGCGCCAATCACGTAACGGTGGAGTGCCTATTAGTGAAGTCGCCAAATCAGTAATTCAGTTTGGGCAAGCTTCATGATTACGACAAAATCAGTCAAGTTTGTAGGAAATAACTCTATGGAATCGGTACTTCTCACACCCATTTTTGGTTTAGGGAGATTGAGCAACAAATTGTTCCTATTGGTGAGTATGTTTCAGTTATAGATGTTCCCTAGGAAGGGAGATGCAAGTTGAAGATTGTGATGATTTGTTCAGATATGCAGCTAATGCTTGATGGATTACGTGATGGCATTAGGACAGACGACACGATCGACGATGTGATCACCGTCACGGATGGTCATAGTGCTCTGCAGATGCTTGATCTATATCGCCCGGATCTGTTGGTGCTGGCAATGACTGATCCGAGTCAATCTGTTCAGGTTGCTCGTACTTGTAGTACCAAATGGCCCCAAGTTCGGACACTCATTTTGTCTTCCGATGTACGCCCTGCCTTCAGGTACGTGGCGCATCAATATGGTGTATCTGAGGTGATGTCAACTCGTGCTGGTCTGGAAGAAATTCTTGATCATCTTGAATCAATTATTGCCGGTAAGTCACAAGTTCGTAACACAGAAGTACAGCTCGTTGAACGTGAACTAAAAGACTCTGGTTATCTACCGTTGCTACAGGCTCGTGAAGTGGATCAAGAAATACTTTCGTATGTTTGTGATGGTCTGACCGATCGTGAGATTGCTGATCGGGTGTATCTGAGCCCTCAGACTGTGCGCAATCGCATTTCGGCAATGTTGCAGCGGTGCGGCAAATCAAACCGCACACAATTGGCGATTATGTACGCACCGATATCATCAATGTTGAGCAAGAGCGCATAAATCAGGCGAAGGCCACGAGTGCGTAGAGCCAGTCGGTGGTAACGGGAGTTGCTTCCCAAGTTGGAAGTGGCACTGAGACTCCGCTGCTCTCAACAACTCGAGTGGAAAACCCAAAAGTTTCATTGCCTCCACCAACCCCGTAGGTGTCGGACTGCGCAAGGTTGAACCCGTTTGCGGTAGATAGCGATAAGTTGTGTGATCCAGCCGTCACAACGAATGAAATCACTGTGGAGTACGGCTTGTTCGGCATCAGGGATCCCGGAATTAGCCCCTGTGGGGTGGCAATGCGCCCAGCTGCCGCTGCATTCACGGCAAGGACAGGTTCTGGGTTGGATAACGACCACTTTGAGAACCTGATCACTCGACCCGCAATTGTTGTTCCACCACTTGTGCTGGTGATGGTTACGGACGATGCAGTGTCGGCGATTCGGTAGGCAACAAGGAGATGTGAGGCGGACCCACCACCGGCACCGATTGAACTGAATAAAGCAGCTGAAGCAATCGCCAGGATCAAAATTGAGATCAAAATTGATGCGACACTTCGGCTCTTGCTCTGCATTGCGGTTAAACGTACAGATGCAATCCGTCACTCTCGACGGATGAAAGTCACGATCAGTGATGACGAATGTTCACCCGATGTCTGGCCAGCGACGCTTTTGGCGACGACGCTGTCCGGTGTCACCCGTCTGTCGCATCTCTGAGAGCAACCATTGACGTCGCCAGCCGTTGTATTCGGGGCCAGTTAATTTAGGTGTGGCCTTTTCCTTGCGTCGCAATCGTGAATCCCAAAAGTCGGTGCTCACTTCGTCAGCGAGTAGTTCAACAGCTTTTTGCAGTCGGGATCCCAATATGCGGATGTTCTCGTCTTGTTCTGGCCAAATCGGTGCACCAAAGACAATGCGTGTTCTGCCTGGGCGCAGTTTCTTTGCGCCCTTACCAAAAATTGAACCAGTCCCATCGATGAATACAGGAATGAGAGGCGTTTGGGTGCGGCTGGCGATATACGCAGCGCCGCCTTTCCATTCCTGACCCCACCCATCTGGTGAGCGTCCACCTTCGGGGTAGATCACGAGGCTCCAACCAGTGTCAATTAGATTGCGAATTTGTTCAGCACTCTTTCGCCCCGTTGCTTCACGGTCGATTGGAATCGCATTGAGACTCAACGCGGCCAATGCGCCCTTGGTTCGCGTGTTGAAGAAATAGTCAGCAGCCGCTGCCGTAACAACCTTGTTGCGCCACGGTTGCGGTATCACCGTGGCCATCAATGGTGTATCTAGATGCGAATGGTGATTTGGGCAAAAGATCACGGGTATTGGATCTTCGAGTCTTGCAAGATCAGCAAGACGATCAACTCCATATACCTGTGGGCTGGCAATCACACGAACCGCTGCAGTCACGGGTCCGGCTAAAAAGGCACGACGAAAACCTCTAGCCACCGGGGTCCGCGCCCAGTTGGTTTCAAAGTTCGCACCTAAGTGGTCTTCTTTGGGTTCAATCACAATTCCTTTTGGAACCGTGGGTGCTCGGTAGGGGAATCCAAGTTTGCGTACACGACGAATTGCCGGTCTCGCAGCAAACTCAACGGCATCGCCTGCACGGGCGAGTAACTTCAGAGTTCCTTTTTTGGCGAGGTCCTTGGAATTCATGGGCGCCTATTTAACGTCTGCAATCATGAGCGGGGGAACACGCATGTGCGTGATGGTCGGGGTGCGACCCACCACATCAGACGCGATCTCTAAAGCATCATTGAGAGTTGATGCGGGGGTGAATCCGAGGCGTCGTACGGCGCGCACATCGCCACCCACAATGATGATGCGTCCACAATGGTGCATGGCATGAGTTCCCCAATACCACATATAGAACGGATGCACGCCGTGATACGCATTGCCAGTGCGGTACAAATGCCGGTACCAATCGTCTTCTGCAAACTTCTTTTCATATTCCTTATGCATCCGAACACCATCAGTTGTCTCTGAAAGCACTTGTTCAAAGAAGTCGATGTAGCTCGGATGATGTACTGAGTTGAACTCCCACGGAGTTGGGTGAGTCATGATGATCACACCACCTTCACGCACCAGTGGTTTTCCACGGTACATGTTGAAGAAATACCCGAGAGCAGTGCACATCACGAGGATTGGGTTCATGATGGAGTTCACGTTGTAGGGGCATATATATGGAATGCCCATCGTGAGAATGTCGGTCTGGCCTTGAACTTCAACAATCTGTTGTTTGTAGACATTTTCGGTGGTGATTTTATGAACTGCCTCAACTTCTCCGGCTTGGATTGAGGTCATCTGGTGCGGTGCCTCAATCGAGTGAAAGATCTTGCGCGCAATTGAGGAGGGAGTTCGATTCAGGGCTTTGCTTGAGGCCACAAATGTTGCACGGTCACGGGCATTCCATTCCCATTCACGCTTGCCAAGAAATCCGAATGGGTCGGGGAACGAATCGTTGTTGAGAGTGGTCTCGATCTGGAAAATCTTGGGGCCGTTATCGCGCATGATTTTTCCCATACGCCAGTTGGACTTGTGAAGTTCACTTCGATGCTGATCCATCAGTGAATTTGAGTGGAGCAAAGTTTGTGGATTGTGGTGATGGCGCAAAGATCGGTAACTTGCGAGCCCGGTGGCCGTGCTCTTCCAGCCACCATCCATCGCGACAAGATTGATGTTCACGTAAATGAGTAGGTCGCTTTCGGCGGCTCGCTTATTGATCTCAACCTCTTCACCCTCCGGAGTTGCGCCTAGGAACGCGAGATTGTCTGGGTCTTCTGCATCGTGTTGGTAAAGGGTTCCACGTGGGGCAAAAGCGTCGTAGACACGATCCCCGAGGGCATGGCGTAACTCGTCTTCGGTCATCCGGCGATGCAATGCAAGTGCGGCAATTATGTGGACATCGTCCACGCCGGCATCAGCAGCTAGATCAAGTACAGCCTCAATCACGCGCTGACGGATGTCGGGACGCGTCATCTTGGGTAGCGGAAGGCTCACATCGTCAAAAGCGATCGTTAGTTTCATTCCAGGGAAGAGAAGCTCTGGCAAGGGATCGGAATCAATCGGATTTAGCAATGCATGACGTATCGCACCATCAATGTCTTTGATTGGATCGTGAGGCTCAGGTGCATAGATCACTCGGCTGCGATCAGCTGGCAATTTCTCAAGCGAGAAGTTCTCACCGCGCCAGAAAAGCTGTGGCGGGGTGGAGCGGTCAACTTCTTGTACGAACCCTGGACGTGGCATCAGTGGCTCTCCTTATTTATGGGTCGAAGGTCAAATGCGATCTTGAAGTCGCCTCGTGCTCCAGAGGCGCCAGCGTGAGCAAGCGCATCGGCATATTCATGCAGTCGGTAGGTAGCGCTTAACAAGCGGTCAGCACCAATTTCGGCGGCGAGTTCAATTGCAAGATCGAAAGTCCTTGCCGAACCTCCGTCTGGAAGATTTTCGGTGCCATATGTATAGGACCCGGCAAGTTTGGTTTCGCGATGCCATAGTCCAGTCATGTCGACTGAAACATTCGCTGGCATCCCCATCAGGACAACAGTTGACCTCGGTCGGGTGAGTCTGATGCATTGGTCAACACTCGCTGAGTTGCCAACAGCATCGATGGTTGCATGCGCACCCGACGACAAGTAGTCGCCGACCATGTGGCACCCCGTGTGTCTGCGCACTGCACGGGCTAGATCGTCGGGCGAGACAACTTCGGTTGCTCCCAGTGCGGATGCGAAACGGTGTTGGACC
>JBIIRE010000049.1:0-10794 GCA_044341655.1 Ilumatobacteraceae bacterium
TTGCTCGCGCAAGACATACCGCAGACGCTCAACATCGTCTTGATAGAACTTTCGATAGCCAGAGGATGTACGTTCGGGTTCGACCAAGCCCTGCGTCTCAAGAAATCGAATCTTTGAATTAGTTACATCAGGGAACTCTTCCAGCAAAAGAGCAAGTACTTCTCCAATTGAGTAGTACGGGAGTTCAGACACGCTCATGCCTCAGGCTGGTCGAAAAAGATGAGACGAAACTTTCCAACTTGAATCTCGTCTCCGTGAGCCAACGCACACGACTCCACGCGATCACCGTTCACATAGGTTCCATTAAGTGATCCCGCATCGCGAACGCGATACCCATCTTCGGTGAAAACTATTTCTGCGTGTCGCCGCGAAACCGTGATGTCATCCAAGCTGATATCGCTGTCCGGATGACGGCCTAACTGCGTGACACTCGCACTGAGAACAAAACGGTCCCCTGCTTGTGAGCCGTGACGAACCACCAGTACAGGGTGTCCGTGTTCGGAAAGCGGCATTGGAATCACAATGTCATCTGCTGGACCAGGGGCATCTTGAAGCGGGTCGACCTTCGCGATGGTGACAGTACGGTCGGTGGCGAGGTCTAGAACCGATCCGCAAGCCGAGCAGAACGCCGAGGTAGGCGGATTTCTGTGTCCGCATGAATTACAAAACACGTAAGACATCTACGACTTCCCTAGCAGCGCTTCATAGTCAGAGGCACTGAGTAGCGCTTCAATCTCCGATGAATCGCTGATGCGAACCCTAAAGATCCAGCCCTTCCCGTAAGCGTCTGAGTTGAGCACAGATGGGTCAGCCTCAAGAGCATCATTGACTTCAATTACTTCACCTGAGAGCGGGGCGTAAATATCCGATACGGACTTTGTGCTTTCAACTTCGCTAATTGACGCAGCAGCCTTCACAGTGCTCCCAAGGGAAGGCAGCTGAACGAAAACAACATCGCCAAGCGCGTCTTGGGCGTAGTCGGTAATGCCAATTGTGGCTATGTCGCCTTCAATCCGCACCCATTCATGGTCGCTTGTGTACCGCAGGTCCGATGGCGTATCCATAACCTTCAACCGTAGCCTTAAGACGCGGTTGTCTTTGGTTGATCACGACCTTCACGTAGGCCCTTGCGGACCAGCGGTATGTACTGAATCGCGGTTACATAAGAGAGAACTAATCCTGGAATACCCGTGATCCAACCTGCAGCCCTGATAAGCCCACTACCACTGAAATCACCACTGCCCACCAATAGCCAGGGCAAAGCGCACATGAGGGCGAACGTGGCCCGTTTGCCCAGGAGTGTCACATCAAAACGCTTCATGCCAAAAAGGGTTGCCACAACCATCGTGAGCCCCACCGACAGTTCACGCACGCCAATGAGCAGACAGAACCAAATTGGAACGCGGCCATCAATGATGAGGGCGATAAGAGATGTGATGAAAAGAAGCCGATCCACGGTGGGGTCAAAAATCTTTCCAAACTCCGACATCTGATTAAGACGACGTGCGAGGTAGCCGTCCACCCAGTCGGTCGCCCCTAAAATTCCAAGAAGAAATCCGGCGGCGACCTGTTGTTCGTTACCTATCAGGAGCCACCAGAAGACGGGTAGACAGCAGAGTCGCAAAAACGTGAATCCATTTGGCCAGGTCAGGAATCGGCGTCCAGTGCTCACAGCGCAAGCGTAATCTTGAGACATGGCAACTGTGTTCACGCGCATCATTAACGGCGAAATTCCTGGAACCTTTGTATGGCGCGACGAGGTATGTGTTGCGTTTATGTCAATAAACCCGCTCGCAACTGGACACATTCTGGTGGTCCCGATCGCCGAGGCAGATCACTGGGTTGACCTGCCCCGCACCGAATCGCAACATTTGTTTGGCGTTGCACACATTCTTGGCACAGCAATACAACACACATTTCCATGTGAGCGTGTGGGTCTAATAATCGCGGGATACGAGGTGCCTCACACGCACCTACATGTGATTCCAACGCATTCCATGGCAGAGCTCGACTTCCGCAATGCCAAACCTTCAGTGGATCGTGATGAGCTTGACCATGCAGCTCGGCTCCTAAGAATCACACTGCGAGAAATGGGTGAAACCTCAGTCGTGGACTGAGCCCACTTGTTCAATCAATTCTGGGCCGTTGTTGCGAACGGAATTAACTCGGGAGTCGACCCGGTAGTGATTCAGACGACCAGGGGCCAGGGTTCGCAATAATGCAAGTTCGACGATCGCATCCGCGTTCGGGTCGAGCCAAGTCTCAAGATCTCCGTAACTCAACAAGCACGGCATCCGATCGTGTATGTCGCACATGTCAGAGTTCGCCTCTGTTGTCAGCATCGCCACCGTCGATCGTGCCTCACCGGAAGTTGGATCCACCCATGAACTCCACAATCCAGCAACACAAAGCAATCGTTGCGAATGCGGATAGAAATAAAAGGGGTGTTTCTTTTCCCCAGACCGATCCCATTCATAAAAGCCATCCATTGGGATCACAACACGATGGCTTTTGATCAGGGTTCTAAATGAAGGTTTCTCATGCGCTGTCTCTACCCGCGCATTGATCATCGAGGACTGACGTGATGCATCTTTTGACCATTTTGGAATTAGTCCCCACTCCATAATCCGTAACGCCCGTTTTGAGTCGCGAACACCAATCACGGCAATTTTGGATGTAGGGGGAACGTTCCAGTTGGCGCCCAGACTCTCATTCGCTGACTCCACAATTTGGAGCTCCGTAACGAGATCAGCGTTAGTGAAAGTACGTACGAAACGGCCGCACATAAAGACCCCTTTTTTTTTGGTCGGGCTGGCGGGATTTGAACCCACGACCTCTTGTCCCCCAGACAAGCGCGCTAACCAAGCTGCGCCACAGCCCGCTCTTTGCCCGAAGGCATAATCAGCCTAGTTCTGTCAAAGGAAAAGACTCACAACGCGCCAGCCGAGATAGAGGATCAAGCCCGTCACCAGAAGTTTGAAATGCCACGGAGCCTTTTCATCACTCGAGACTTCGGTCAAGTCCTTGATTCTCAATCCACCTCGCACAGGAATCTGACGAGGCGCCTCGATCAAGTCGCCACACTTGGGGCAAGACCCATCTTCATTAACTGCTGATGGAGCCAAATAGCGCGCACAGGGTTCGCACCAGGGCAT
This sequence comes from Ilumatobacteraceae bacterium, assembly GCA_044341655.1. Lineage (GTDB taxonomy): Bacteria > Actinomycetota > Acidimicrobiia > Acidimicrobiales > Ilumatobacteraceae > CAIYHK01. The sequence continues at coordinate 3,156 of JBIIRE010000049.1, forward strand.
GTCAATCTGACCTTTGACGAACTCGCAGTTTCAAAGGCGTAGATCCAAACTTGAAAGCTTCTCGCAGCGATCTCTCTAGATAACGCAGATAATGCTGTGGCAATTCCCTATTCACAAACAACGTGAAGGTAGGGGGATCTGCTGCACCTTGCAAAGCGTACAAAACCTTCGCTCCCCCACCTGCGGGCTGCTTCTGCTGAGCCTCGGCGAGAACCCTGTTGACGTCTCGTGTTGGAACGCGTCGATGGTATTGCTCAATCGAGTCCTGAAGAACAGGACGCAATTTGTGAACACCCTTGCCAGTTTTCGCCGAGATCTTTAAAACTGGCGCATCCCCAATGAAGTAAAGCTTGCGTGCCAATTCGACAAGGGTTTGGTCCCTGCGATCCTCGTCAAGACTCTCCCACTTGTTTAGCAAGACCACAATTGGACAACCAGCAGCATCAATGCGTTCCGCGAGTCGTTGGTCCTGACTGGTCACACCCTCGCCGGCGTCAATCACCAAAAGAGCGATGTCACTTTCGTCAACCGCACGCAATGCTCTAACCAATGAGTAGTACTCAGCGGAGTCATCTATGCGACTTCGTCTGCGCATACCTGCGGTGTCTACAAAAATAATTGGTCCATCTTCGGTGTCAACAAGAGTGTCCACAGCATCTCTAGTGGTGCCGGCCATGTCATGCACGACCGAGCGATCTTCGCCAACAAGCCGGTTAAAGAGTGTGCTCTTACCGACATTTGGACGCCCAAGAATTGCAACACGTGGTGCCTTTATGGATTCTTCAACTTGGTCAGTATTCGATTCAGTATTCTCCTCCGTGCGAGGGAGTCGAATTAGTACCTCATCCAGGAGATCGCCTGCACGCCGCCCGTGTAGTGCAGACACAGGGACTGGATCACCGAGACCCAACGAGATGAATTCCCAGCGGTCAAGTTCGCGTCGATCATTATCCGATTTATTAGCCACGACCATTACCGCCACATTGGCTGTTCTGAGCCAGTGCGCCACGCGTTCATCGTCGTCAGTCAGCCCAACGGATGCATCAACCATGAAAAGCACCAGGTCTGCATCTCTGACGGCTGCTTCAACTTGGCGGCTAACTTTCTCATCCAGTTCATCTCCACCTGGAAGCCAGCCACCTGTGTCAACAATTTCGAATTCGTGTCCCAACCATTCAGCGTTGCGCTGGTTGCGATCACGGGTTATTCCGGGACGGTCCTCAACAATTGCGGCTTGCTCGCCCACAATCCGATTGAAGAGCGTGCTCTTTCCGACATTTGGTCGACCGACAATTACAACTACAGGCAAACGCACTTCAGGCCTCAATAATCCTCTTAAGCGTGCGACCATCTGTGCGCACAATTTTGACGGGACGGATTAGGTCCTTCAGAGTCAATCCATCTAGAAATCTATCACCTGACAAGCAAACGTCAGGAAGGAAAACAGTTTCGTCCTCACCACATTCAGCCAGCACGCGGTTTACATCGCTTCCCACCATTAAGCCCGTAACCGAAGTGTTGCCACCAAAAAACTCATTCGAGACCGTTGCTATGCGCACATGCTCTGGCATGACAGGTATAACTTCCCGGAGCGCATGCGCACCATAAGGTGCGGTAAGAATCACGCGGCGTGAACCAAGATCAAACTCTTCAGAATCAATGATCTTGAGCGCGCGTCGCAGTCCAGTGTCGGCGGCCGGATTCGAATCGTATGAATCGCCATAGCGGTGATCAGTGTCGGCTGAACGAAAAAAGCTGGCGCCCGAAACACCGTCATCAGCTTTTTGCCCCGAAAATTCAATCTGGAGTTGGCGGACCATACCGATTCCATCTTCATACATGGCAAATTCGCCATAGTGATCAGACTCAGGCCATGGCCTATTGGCAATGATGTAAAACTCATCGGCGGCATAGACCGTCGGTCGCCCGACGCAATTGGTGAAAATCTCTCGCCATCGCTCAACTTGTTCAATTACTGCAACGGCCTCTGCTTCCTGGTGGACGCGCAGATGGCTTTCAGGATTGAAACGCGAAAGTCCCAACGGCACGATTGCGATGGATTCAATCTGCGAGTATTCATTCAGAAGATCCCCAAGCGTGCGGTCAAGCGCTTTGGCGTCATTAACACCTGGACACAAAACGATCTGCCCGCGAATCTCGATTTCGGCCTTCAGCATCTCTTTCAGCCATCGCAACGACACGGATCCCCGATCATTTCGCAACATTCTGGCGCGCAACTGCGGGTCGGTTGAGTGGATACTCACATTGAGAGGTGAGATTCTCTCTGCAATCACTCGTTCAAGATCTGCCTCAGTAAACCTGGTCAAGGTAGTGAAGTTGCCGTAGAGGAAACTGAGACGGTAGTCGTCGTCCTTTAAATAGAGCGAAGGACGTAACCCTTTAGGCAACTGATAGATGAAACAGAAGTCGCAGTGATTATCACAAGTACGTACGCGGTCAAATACCGCCGACTCCACATGAACACCGAACTCTTCCCCCGGGGAACGCAGAACTTCAATATCCACTTCAAGGCCAGCGCGTGAAACCGAGAGCGTCACTTCAGATTCCGATGTCTGAAGATGCCACTCGATGATGTCTCGGGGCACCTCCCCGTTAACCGCGATGATCAAGTCCCCAACAACTACCCCGGCCCTATCGGCAGGAGAGCCAGGATCGATGGAGGTCACGATGGGCGGATACGACTGCTCTAATGTGGCCACTTTCTCAGGCTACAACCACTAGTAGAGGGCTACCCTTGAGAGCGTGAATGTCGACAAAGTGATCGTTGCTTCACCACGTGGTTTCTGTGCCGGCGTCGAAATGGCGATCAAAGCTTTGGCTTGGATGGTGCGAGCCTTTGAGCCTCCCGTCTACTGCTATCACGAGATCGTTCACAACAAAGTTGTCGTAGATCGATTTCGGTCGTTGGGTGTGGTTTTTGTTGACGACATCGCCGATGTGCCCGAGGGACGCCCAATAATGCTTTCTGCGCATGGTTCCGCCCCTGAAGTTGTGTCAGCTGCGCGTCATCGTGGCTCTTATGTCGTCGATTCCGTTTGTCCGCTGGTGACCAAAGTGCACCATGAAGTCAAGGTACGCGCCGGAAAAGGTTTTCGAATCGTATATGTCGGACACGAGGGCCATGAGGAAGCAGTTGGAACCATGGCGGTGGCGCCAAATTCAATCACACGCGTTGAGTCTGTAAGTGAAGTTGAGGCTTTGCCTGATTTTGACCAACCCGTCGCACTGCTTGCGCAGACAACACTTTCTCATCGGGATTGGGAGGGAGTTGCAGTAGCGGTGCGTAAGCGCTTTGACAACGTCTGGTCACCAGGGCGCAGTGATCTGTGCTTCGCTACAACAAACCGTCAAAGCGCTTTGATGAACATCACACCGCGATGTGATGCCATCATCGTGATCGGCTCACCCAACTCATCCAATACGGTGGCGTTAGAGAAACTCGCAATCGAAGCGGGATGCAACCGAGTGCTGCGTGTCAATTCTGCAGATGAATTACCAAATGATCTTGTGGGAATCGTAGGTGTCACTGCCGGAGCTTCCGCACCAGAGGAACTTGTCGAGGCAGTAATTAATCGTCTCCATCCTCGTAACGGGGTTGAAGAAGTGACCGTCAGTGATGAAGATGAATACTTTCCTCCACCACGAAACATTCGTGAACTGCAACAAGCTATAGATCTCGCTTGTCAGGTGATGTTGGTAGCTCCAACAGATGTTCCGCGTGTTGATGATCGTTACATTGCCGCCAGTGAGGTCTTGTCCTCGCTTCAAAACTAAGGAGTTGTAGATGTTGAATCCAACCAGTGAAACATGGCGGCTCTTTTTACACGTGGTTGCAGCTTCCGTCTGGGTCGGAGGCCAAATAGTGCTCGCTGGAATCGTGCCTGTCGTCCGAACAGGCAATCGTGAAATGCTGTCTTTGGTTGCGCGTCAATTTGCTCGCTTATCGTGGCCAGCATTCTTGGTTGCGACGCTTACTGGGATATGGAGCATCACAGAAATCAATGTTGGCGATCTAAGTACCGAATACCAGGTCGTGTTATTCGTCAAACTCTTTTGCGCAGGCTTGTCAGCGACTGCCGCAGTTGTTCACTCCCTAGGAAACTCAAAAGTGGCCAAGGGTGTTGGTGGCGCAATGACTCTCTTGTTTGGGCTCGCCGCAATGTTTCTTGGCGAGCTACTTCAAACTGGGGTCTAAATCAGTTACGAGGAACCTTGCTCCAAGGAACTTCTCGATCCACTCGAACATCCCCAGGCAACCCAAGCACTCGCTCACCCAAGATGTTCTTCATCACCTCGGTCGTACCACCCTCAATGGAGTTAGCTCGACTGCGAAGGAATGACTTCTGCAGCGACTCGTAGCTAGAAGCGGTCTTGGGACGCACCATCTCGTAACTGCTATAGAGGGTTCCCTCCATGCCCATAAGGTTCACGCACAACTCGTAAATGTCTTTGTTTACGTTCGCGTGTTCCATCTTTGCAATGGAACCTTCAGGGCCAGGTACACCCATCCGACGGTTTTGTGAAGCGCGAATGTTTGTGAGTCGCAACAACTCCGCCCGAATCCAAACCTTCATCAATGCGTCGCGGTTAACTGGCGTCTTGCTCTCGCTCGACAGCGATGACCAAAGGCGAGTTGCCATACCAATGGTGCCTGAACCGCGCAGAGGAATAGCACCACCGATTGAAACACGCTCGTTCATCAAGGTTGTGATGCTCACGCGCCAGCCGTCTCCAGGCTTACCGAGCATCTCGGCAGCCGGAATTCGGGTATCTGTGAAGTACACCTCGTTGAACTCTGCTTCGCCGGTCATCTGCCGCAACGGGCGAACCTCAACCGTAGGTGCGTGCATGTCGACAACGAATGCGGTGAGACCAGCATGCTTCACAGCTTCGGTGTCAGTGCGGACCAAAAGCAAACCCCAACGTGAGAGATGCGCGAGCGTGGTCCATACTTTTTGACCATTGATGATCCACTCTTCGCCGTCTTTCACGGCACGCGCCGAGAGTCCAGCAACATCTGAACCAGCGCCCGGCTCTGAGAACAACTGGCACCACACTTCTTCGCCCGTGAACAAAGGGCGCAGATAGCGAGTCTTCTGTTCTTCCGAACCCCACTCCACCACGGTTGGACCACACATGCCGTGCCCGATTGGATTGGCCATCACTGGGTTTGGTCCACCGGCGGCAAAGATGCGCTCGTTAATCGCCTTTTGAAACTTCGGGCTCAACCCGAGACCTCCATGGCCTTCTGGAAAATGGACCCATGCGAGACCACGATCAAATTGAGCGCCCAGGAACTCCTGAGGAGCCGTGGTCTTGGGCGGAAATTTCGCCAACAAGTCATCGATTAGTTGGTCGATTAGGGATTCTTCGATAACAACGCTCATGGGAATTGAGCCTATACAAGGGAAAGGCTCCTATGCACACGTCGTGACCACGTGTGGAACGGGTTCTCGGCTGCGATACCTTGACTCTGATGTTTCCAGAGGATTTTGCCAAGGGCACTCCCGACAAACCCGCAGTGGTCATGCTCGAGAGTGGCTTCACGATGACATATGCCGAGCTTGATGCAGCCGCCAATCGGCTCTCAAACCTTTTTCGCAGCCACGGATTGAAGACAGGTGACCACGTTGCCCTGTGTATGGAGAATCATCCGCGCTACATGGAGGTGATCTGGGGCTGTCATTACGCAGGCCTGATTTACACCGCCTGCTCCAGTCGCTTAACGAGCGGCGAGCTCGTCCACATCATCAACGATTGCGGAGCTCGTGTGTTTATCACTTCCGCATACAAGGCTGACCAAGCCGAGGAGATTGTCGCAGACACACCGGCAGTCGAAGTGCGTTTGATGTTGGATTCAACAACCACCCACTACGGCTCCTACGAAGATGCCGTCGCCACGGCATCTTCCACGCCTTTGGCTGACCGAGTCGATGGCGCCGACATGCTCTATTCAAGTGGCACAACAGGCAAGCCCAAAGGTGTGCTTTTTCCACTCCCAATGACACCAATTGGAAACCCATCGGGAGTCACCACATTGGGGCAATTCCTGTTTGGCATGGATGAAAACACCATCTACTTGTCCCCTGCTCCGCTCTACCACGCAGCACCGTTGCGCTTCGTAATGGCCGTTCACAGACTCGGTGGAACTGCGGTAGTTATGGAGCACTTCGATCCTGAATTGTTCCTACAGGCAGTTGAATCCCACAAAGTGTCAGCCAGTCAAGTGGTTCCGACAATGTTTGTGCGGATGTTGAAATTGGATGAAGCAACTCGCACGAAATACGACATCTCGAGCCTGCGCGCAGTAATCCACGCAGCGGCACCATGCCCGGTCAGTGTGAAAGAGCAGATAATTGACTGGTTTGGTCCTGTCGTGCACGAGTACTACGCCGGTACTGAAGGTAACGGTTTTGTGTATTGCAACAGCGAGCAATGGCTCGCGCATCGAGGAACCGTTGGTCAAGCAATTCAAGGTGTTCTCCATATCTGCGATGACACTGGCCTTGAACTCCCGGCTGGTGAATCCGGAACCGTGTACTTCGAGAGCGCCGCTGAATTTGAGTACCACAACGATCCTGAAAAAACAGCAGCGTCACGGGACCCCAAAGGCCGGGGATGGTCAACGCTCGGCGACGTTGGGTATCTCGATGCAGATGGTTTCTTGTATCTGACTGATCGCAAGGCCTACATGATCATCTCGGGTGGCGTGAACATCTACCCACAAGAAGCAGAAAACATCTTGATCGAGCACCCTGACGTCGCAGACGTTGCCGTCTTTGGAATACCCAATGATGATTTCGGTGAAGAAGTGAAGGCAGTAGTGCAACCGGTACGTACGCTCACCGCAGATGAAGAAAGTGAATTGGAAAAAACACTCCTGGCTTTTTGCCGCAGCAAACTTGCTGATGTCAAGTGCCCGCGTTCGATTGATTTTCGTCCAGAACTCCCACGACACCCGACAGGCAAGTTGTACAAGCGTCTCTTGAAGGACGAGTACTGGAAGGCCGCCGGACGCAATATTTGACGGCTGCGATCGGTGAGACACGAGAACTAGCCTGACCATGTGGTCAAACTTCGGCGCCCTCACAACTTTCTAGAGCAGGTTCCTTTCATTCCGTTTGCCCATCGTGGAGGCACATCAGATGCCCCCGAAAACTCGTTGCGTTCTTTTCTGGCTGCCTATGAGACTGGGTTTCGTTTCATGGAGACCGATGTGCATGCCTCATCTGATGGCGTGCTCTTTGCTTTTCATGACAACGATCTGAAGCGCACCTGTGGTCAAGATGTGCTCATTGAAAATCTCACCTCTGGCGAGATTGAGAAATACCGAGTTGATGGCACCGATCCAATACCCAAGCTCACTGACTTGCTTGAAGCGATGCCTGACGCCTTTTTCAACATCGATTGCAAGGCGGACACCGCACTGCAGCCCCTTCTCCGTGACTTACTTGCCCACAACTTGCTGGACCGTGCGTGTATCGGCTCGTTTTCGGATCGGCGTTTACGCGCAATTCGTGATGAATTTGGTCATCGGGTGTGCACATCTGCTGGTCCACGCGAAGTTACTGCCATCACAATTGGCGCTGGCGTTAACGCAGATGGTCCACACTGCTTG
>JBIIRE010000050.1:0-10793 GCA_044341655.1 Ilumatobacteraceae bacterium
CGCGCCAGCGGCAGTGGTGGTGCCCAACAGTGCCACGCGTAATTGGCTCACTGAGCAAATCGCATCGCGATCAAACGCGCACGGCAAAGCCAATATCGCCTCGAACATTCACTTCATGTACCCGAGCGCAATCACGGGCCAGCGTCTTGTGGCGCGCAATGAATCCGCGTCGGAAGATTCAAGTGTTGCTCTCGCGGTGCGCATCTATCGCGTCGCCAAAGAAAACCCCGGGCTGATACCAAATTTTGAAGACAGCAATCGCCCATTCCGCCTAGCCCAGCGCGTGGCGCGGCTCTTTGATCGCTATGTGTCGTATCGCCCCGAAATGCTCGACGGCTGGTCTAAATCCACCAAGCCGATGCTGCCCGCGCAACACGTGTGGCAATGGGAACTATGGCGCAAACTCGCACTCGCGCCCGCGGATCTCTCCACACTCACCGCAAGTGATCTTGCCAACTTCACGGAGCCATTTCTTGCATTCGGTTTCGGCGAAGTGTCACCAACTCTGGTCGACGCTTTCAAGCGCATCAGCTCATTCACCGATGTGATTGTGTACGCGATCGCGCCATCGCCAGAGTCGTTAACACCAGTGAATTTCGCACTCGTACAGCAGTGGGCTGGCCCATCAGCTACTTCGATTGCGATGCTCCGCGAAGCAGCCAACACATTTGAAGTGGCGTCGCCCGCGCACGGTGGCTCTGTGCTCGCGAAGTTGCAGTCTCACATCGCGAGCGATTCCGCTGCCGGTGAGGCACCACGACTCGATCTGGATGAGCTCGATGCCGTGATCAGTGATCTCTCAATTCAGTTGCACCGCTGTCATGGCGCCACGCGCCAGGTCGAAGTGTTACGCGATGCAATTTTCCAAATGATGTCGCGTGATCCATCGCTCACCCCGCGGGACATCGTGGTTGTGTGCCCAAATCTCGATCGTTTCGCCGCGTTGATAGAGCCCGTGCTGGGCGCAGATGTTGGCGGCAAATCACTCCCGGTGGTGATTGCCGATCGCTCGGTCACCACGCGCAATGCGCTGGGTCTTGCACTCAGCGATCTACTCACGGTTGCAACAGGGCGAGTGTCGGCCGCTGATGTATTGAGCCTTCTCGCGCATCCGATGATTCGCGAGCGATTTGGTCTAGATGCTGACGGTGTTGATCTCATCACGCGCTGGGTGAACGACCTCGATGTGCGCTGGGGCCTTGATGCGAGTCACCGCGGCGTGCACTGGGCCAACGGTGGCACGATCACCACCGGCACGTGGCGCGAGGCACTAGATCGCTTGTTGCTCGGCATATATATGCAGTCACCCGATCTGGTTGAAGCCGCCAATGGAGTAGTGGTTTACGACGATCTCGGTGGCACCAGCATCGAAGTAATCGGGTGTTTGTCAGCGTTCCTTCTCGCGTTAGACGCACTCCAGCAAGATCTCCAGACCGAGCACACCTTGGCCGAATGGCACGTGATGCTCGAACGCATGATTGCCGACTTCATCCATGCCAGCGCTGAAGAGTCATTCCAGACCAGCGACGCCAAAGACACACTCTCTGAGCTGCGCGACATCGCACCGCAAGCTGGAGATGCGAAGTTTCCAGCCAACGACATCGTTGATTACGTCCAAGATTCAATCGGCAATGTGCGTAGCTTTTCCGCTTATTGGTGGCATGCGATACGTGTTGGCACACTTGTGAACTTCAAGTCGTTGCCGGCCAAAGTGGTTTGCTTGCTCGGCTTTGATGCGGAGAGCCTCACATCCGCAGGATTCGATGGCGACGACCTACTTGCGCTGAGCCCACAGCCAGGGGATCCCGATGCGCGCGCTTCGCAACGCCTGCACATTCTCAATGCGATTGCATCGGCGCAGGATGCGTTGATCATCACATGCGACGGATGGGATGTGAAGAACAACGCCAAAGTTCCGCCGGCAATCGCGATGGAGGAGTTCCTCGAAGCAGTCGGATCAATTGATGCCAGCACAGCAACTGGAATCATCTGCGACCATCCCCGCCAAATCGCCGACGAGCGAAGCTTCGGTGGCAAGTCGCGCCTCACGGAGAAATTCGGTGGCCCATTTAGTCCGTCCACGCCGGCGCTTGAAGTGCTGCAAGAAATCGAACGCCACCGCGGCACCCACGGCAGCACCGATTTTGATTCCCATATATATGACAACCCGCCCGCGGAGCATGCGCTCACCGTGGACGATCTCGCCCTCGCGTTAAACGAGCCGTATCGCGTTCTCGTTGAGCAGCGTTTCGATATTCGGTTGCCCGCCGAAAGCGAAGCCGCCGCCGAGGATATTGATCTTGTGGTTGGCCGCCTTGAGGAACACCAACTGGGCGATGGCATGCTTCGCGCGTTGGAATCCGGGCTCGATGATCTTCGCGAGTGGAGGCAGTTGCGCTTGAAGTCGGGCACTCTGCCGCCAGGCAAGTTAGGCACGCACGCGCTGTCGTCGGTTGAGGATCTGGTGAAAGCGATTCACGCCAAGGGTGTGCAGTATCGCGACGGCAAACCTGCCGAGGTGCGTGCGTTTAACAACAGCGTGTCCGATCCCAGTGTGGTGATCACTGGTAATGCGGTCGTATACGGCAATCGAATGGTTATCACCACCTATGCCAAGCAAAAGCGTTCGCGCCTGATTGCGCCTTGGTTCTCAATTGCTTCGCTCACACTTGAATACCCAGACACCGAATGGGAAGCAGTTGTGTTGTGCAGCAACGAGGATCGCAACAACGTCACCGAGGATCGGTATTCAATTGCTGGCGACAGCCCTGAAACGCGTCAGGCGAACGCTCGTAAGATTCTCGAATTCGGTGTAGAGATGCGTCGCCGCGCGTTGCAATCCGTATTGCCTGTAGGCACTGATGCATCGTGGCTCATCGGTTCAGGTGCAGCAAAGACCAATGTTGGTAACGCACTCAAATACGCGAATTCCTACAACGAGGTTTACAAACTCGTGCGTGGGATCGAAGATCTCTGGCGCTTGCGTCTGGAGGAACCCATCAAGGGTTTCGACGACACGCTTGCAGATGGATTGTTGACCCCTGACCAGCTCGATCGTGAAGGCGTCAGCTACCGCGCTCGCCGATACGGAAAGTGGTTCTTCGATGTGTGGTCCAACACCACGATTGAACACACCGCCAAGGCAAAGCGGGGCAAGAAGTGAGCACCACCTTCGATATCGCAGGTGCGTTACCCACTGGTGTCACGGTGCTTGAAGCGAGCGCTGGCACCGGCAAGACCTTTGCGATCACCGCACTCGTCACTCGATACATCGTGGAAGAAGGGCACACGGCCGATGAGGTTCTGATGGTCACCTTCGCCAAAGGCGCCGCCGCCGAGATGCGCGAGCGCTTGCGGGCCCGGCTTCGCGACGCGGTCACCGCGCTTGAGGGTGGCACCGCCCCGACCGACGCCTGGCTCACACCTATATATACGGATAACCCGAGCACCCGCGCCGAACGCCTCGCCCGCGCCAAAGAGGCCGTTGCCAATCTCGACCGCGCCACCATCACCACGATTCACGGCTTTTGCCACCAGGCTTTGCGCCGCCTGGGCACCCACGCCGGTGATGCCGCACTTGCCGACGAGGTCAACGCTGGCAACCCCGTGCTTGTCTCGCGCTTTGTGCGCGATGAGCTGCTCGCGGAGTTGGCAACCAACCTGCAAGCTTTCGGCGATCTCGATCCAGCCACGCTCGAAAAAGAAGTTCTAAAGGTTCTGAAGACCCTCTTCAACAACTCCTCAGTAGTGGCTGCGCCGCACGATTCATTGGGAGACGACGACCACGCATACAAACTCGCTCAACTCGCGGAGTCATTGCGCCAGCGAATTATTGGTGCGCGTCGCGCATCAAAGGCGTTGAGCTTTGATGACATGGTTGAAATCTTGCGCGAAGTTCTGGGGTCGAAGGAGTCCAGCAATGCTGTGCTCGATCAGTTGCGCAGCCAATACAAGCTCGTGTTGATAGATGAATTCCAAGACACGGACATGTCGCAGTGGCAGATCTTCTCGCAGGTGTTCACGCCGGCGGCGAAGGATTCAGATCGCGTGCTAATCATGGTCGGCGATCCCAAGCAGGCGATCTACCGCTTCCGTGGTGCCGATGTGTCGGCATACGTGAATGCGGTAAATGCACCTGGCATTACGCGCCATGACATGACTGTGAATTGGCGCTCGGATGCTGATCTGATTACGGCGCTCAACACATTGTTTGAAGGTGCCGACTTCGGGCGGCAACAGATCCCATACATACCAGTGCAGCCGCGAGAAAAGGCTCCAGATCGCGCACTCTCGCTCAGTGGTAAGAAGCCAAAGCCACTTGAGTTGCGCTACATCACCAAAGCAGACGCCAATGGCGCCGATGCCGACGGTGTGCGCGCGGCAATTGCGGTAGATCTCGCCAATTACGTGCACAGCCTCATCGGCAATGCCGAGATCGTTGCGGGTGACGGCACACGCCGCAAGGTGCGCGCCAAAGACATCGCAATTCTCCTGCGCGCCAATGCTGATTCGCGCTATTTCCGTAATGAGCTTCGCGCGCTCGGTATCCCCGCGGTGGAATCCCGCGTCGGTGGCGTTAACGAATCGGATGCGTTTGATCAGGTTCAGGTGTTCATGAATGTGTTGAACGCCGTGAGCGATGCGCGGCGAGTGCGGTCACTAGTGTTCACCTGGTTTAGTGATCTTGAGCTCAAGGATCTGGTGGATGGCGGCAAGATCGAAGCGCTGCAATTGCAATGCGCGAAGTGGGCCGATGACCTCGCGCGCAAAGGCGTTTCATACATGTACGAGCAGGTGCGCGCTGAGAGTGCGTTGATGCGCCAGATTGCTGGCAGTGAGGCACCAACTCGACACCTCACAGACATTGAGCATGTATTCGAGTTGCTGAGTGCCGCCACCGGTGGCCGCCCAGTTGCGCCCGCAGTTGCCCTGCATCACCTGGATCAGATTCGTGATGCCGACAAAGAATCGGAAACCCTTTTGCGCCGCACCGAAACCGATGCCGACGCCGTGCAGATCACCTCTATGCACGCATCAAAGGGTCTTGAATATCCGATCGTGTTGTTGCCAGTGCCTAAGGGCATCTCAACTGAGACGCCGTATGTCTACACAGTCGAAGGTGTCCGCTATGTAGACGGCGCCAACAAGATTGACTGGGATCGCGCACCACACGGTGATCGCGACGCGCGCAAAGACCGCGCCAAGGCCGAAGACCTCGATGATCTGCGTCGCCTCATCTATGTGGCGCTCACTCGCGCCCGCCATCAGCTCACCGTGTGGTGGGCCAGCACCCAAGGTGCGCACAAAGGCGCCCTCGGTTCGGTGTTATTCAAAGAGAGCTCAGATCTCAAAGACACACAATTCACCGACGATGTGGTCGAAGCCGCATTGGACGCCTGGAAGAAAGCCGGCAAGAGGAATATCGGAGTCACCAAACTCAACTTTGACGCCGAGCTCGTGGAAGTTACCAACACTGCAAAGGTTGAGCCATTGAATGCGGCCGCGCTCAACATTTCTGCGGTGCAGCCCAATGATTATGAGTGGGCGCGATGGTCGTTTTCATCCATTAATAAGGATCAGCATTCCGCTCGCGAGGAATCGCCAAAGGGCGGCACCGACGAATCACACGATGATGAGCAGGGAACCCCAGCACCTGTTGGTGCGCTAGGTGGATTTGTAGGCAGTGCCGATTTTGGTACTTACCTGCATGAGGTGATGGAACACGTTGACTTCGCCGCGGCCGATCTGAATGTAGAAGTTGCGCGGGTGGTTGAGGCACAGAGAGTGCCGGAGTTCATCGGTGATGCGCAGGCGGATTTCGTGCAGGGAATTGTGGAAGCGATCCGCACGCCGCTAGCTGGTTTGGGCGGCAAGCCGTTATCGGCGATTTCACGCGCTGATCGTTTGGCGGAGCTTCGCTTTGATATGAGCCTGGGTGAGAATTCGCGCACGAAGTTGGCAGAGCTAGCCGCGTTAGCCGCTGCGGAAAGAGGTTCGCCGTTTGCGGATTATTTCCGCACCCAAGCCAATGATTGGGGCGGTCGCCACGCCACTGGATTCCTTACCGGAAGCATTGATGCGTTGTTTCGCCTCGATGTAGACGGCCAGCAGAAATTCGTGGTAGTCGACTACAAGTCCAACAACCTCACGCGATTTAACGCCGCACACCCTTATGGCTACGAGTCAATGCGTGCAGCGATGATGGCATCTGGTTATCCGTTGCAGGCCCTCATCTATTCGGTGGCAACACACCGCTTTTTGCGCTCGCGATTGAATGGCTACGACCCCTCTTTGCATCTCGGCGGCTGCGGGTATCTGTTCATGCGAGGAATGATCGGGGAGTACACGCCTGCGGTTGATGGTGTTGCCGATGGTGTATTCGTGTGGCGCCCGAGTACCGAGCTCGTGATTGGCGCCGATCGAGTGCTGGGAGGTGGCGATGCGTAGTTTGCCCGCCAAGGTATTCCAGTGGTCGTTGCCGAATGGCGATCAGCCCGCGGTGTTCACCAGTGCGGAAACGGCCGCGGTGGAGATGATGGCCCGGCGAACCAAAGTGACCGATGAGAATCTGCTGTTCGTTCTTGCGATGGCCGTGTGGGCGCACCGTAATGGGCATGTGTGTGTGCACCTGGATCGGATCGGGGAAGTGACCGACCGCTCTGACGCGCCGCCAGTGGATGCATTAATCGCGAGCCTCGCCGCGCACCCAGCGATCGTGCACCAGTTTCAAGTGGGCGCGCATGTTGAGCTTGCCGATGCATGCGCGATCCGCGAGCAACTCGTGTGCGTAGGCAACCATGTCTACACACAGCGCCAGTTCATAGATGAGATCTCAGTCGCCGAGCAGTTGCGCACACGCGCTGCTTGGGTGGAGGATGTCTCAACCCCAGCGGCTCTCGCGCTCATCGAATCGCAAATCGCACCGCGCACTCTGGCCGACGGCTCCACGTACACCGTGCAGGGTGATGCGGCGCGCGCGTTGTTGGTGAAACCTTTTGCGGTGTTGACTGGCGGGCCTGGCACAGGCAAGACCCACACGCTCACTCGATCACTGTTTGCTCTCACCGAGGCACTTCACTCACGGGTTGGCGACGAGTTAACCATCGCAGTGTGCGCACCCACAGGGAAAGCGGCCGATCGCGTGACCGAGCTGTTGAATCAGGCGATTGAGCAAGCCGCGGGAGCGTTGCCAGAGCATGTGTTGCGGGCCGTGCGCAACATCAAGCCGTCCACAATTCACAGCTTGCTCGGCCATGCCAAAGGCCAGCGCACGCGGTTCAAATACAACAGTGATCTGCGCCTTCCTCACGATCTTGTAATCGTGGACGAAACCTCGATGGTGTCGTTGCAGATGATGGCGCGTCTGCTTGAAGCAGTGCGCGATGATGCACGCGTATTACTGGTGGGTGACGACGCCCAATTGCAATCAGTGGAGTCCGGCTCGATCCTCGGAGATGTTGTGAAAGCGTGGTCGGGTAGCACTGACAGTCCAGTGTTCACACTGTGGCATGACTTCCGCACCGAACAAGGCGGTAGTGAAGCCAACGGTATTGCGGTGGTGGCGCGTGCGATTCGCGCCGGTGACGCCGACGCGACGAAGGAACTCCTCGCGAGCAAGTTGAATGGCGTCACCCTTCACGACGCATCAGCACTCGGTGATTCTGCGCAGGTGCCGGTGGTGCTTGCAGGTGTAGTGGATGCACTGCGAGAAGCTCGCGCCCTCGCGCACAGCACAGATCAAAAATCACACGATGCGGCGCTCATAGCCGTGGGATCAGCAAAGTTGTTGTGTGGCCCACGCCACGGTGATCTTGGCGTGAGCGCGTGGAATCGTTATCTCGCTGAGCTCCTCGGCGCACCCTCTGAAACTGCACTTGTGCCGGGCACACCGGTGCTCATCACTCGCAATACCCCGCGCGTTGGGTTAGTGAATGGTGATCTCGGGGTAGTGGTTAATTCGGATGAAGGACTGCGTGTTTACTTCGCGCGCCCAGAGGGCTCTGCATTTCCCAGCTACCTGTCCATTGCCGAGCTACCCGAGCATGAGATTTCGTATGCGATGACCATTCATAAGTCGCAGGGCTCGGAATATCGAGATGTGGTGATCATCCTTCCGCGCGAAGGCTCACCGTTGCTCACGCGTGAACTGCTTTACACAGGATTCACCCGCGCCAAGCGCACAGTGACAGTGGTGGCATCTGATTCTGCACTCACCCAGGCGATTAATACCCCGGCCGTCAGACTCAGCGGACTGGCAAATTTGCTGACCTAGCAGCATCCCCAAATCAGCGTCTTCGGGGTGCTTAGTTTGCCGTGTTCCAGTCCCAGTCCGTTGGATTGTCTTGACCGGCGATGAGAATGAGCTGGTTTGTCAGTTCAATACCCAGCGACGTGGCAAGCACAAAACTGATCAGCGAGGCGGTTGTAGATGTGCGGTCAATCGAATTGAAAATCCTGATTACCGTTTCTGGCTTTAGCTCTGTTTTTGAGCCAATGTGGGCTGACACTGACCCCGGATTCTTGGGTCTACCGTCATGTAGTTGGACACGAGCGAACTACAATTCGGGCCTAATCATTGAGCAAAGAGGCATTGCAATGGCACCCAAGAATAAACCTGCAAAAGCCACCGCTTCAAAGAAAGCAGGCAAGCCGGAAGCGCCAGTTTTCCAGCAAGTCTTCAAAACCGTTGACGACCTTCTGCGCAAAGACGCAGGGTGCACGTCAGAGCTCGACTACACCGAACAGTCCTCCTGGCTGTTGTTCCTCAAGTACCTCGACGCCTTAGAGCAGGACCGCGAGCAAGAAGCCAAACTCACTAACAAGAAATACGAGTACATCCTTGACAAGAAGTACCGCTGGAGTGTCTGGGCAGCACCTCGAAATGCACAAGGTGCCATCGATTACAACACCGCTTTGACGGGCGAAGACCTCATCGAGTTCGTTAACAGCAAGCTCTTCCCTTATCTCAAAGGCTTCAAACAACGTGCATCAGGGACAAACACCATCGAATACAAAATCGGTGAAATATTCGACGAGGTTCGTAACCGCATGTCCAGTGGTTACAACCTTCGAGACATCATTGATCAGATAGATCGTTTGCAGTTTGGTTCGCAAAACCAAAAGCATGAATTGTCGGACCTCTATGAAGTCAAAATCAAAAACATGGGCAACGCTGGCCGTAATGGCGGCGAGTACTACACACCACGCCCGCTCATTCGGGCCATCATCAATGTCGTAGACCCACAGGTCGGCGACACTGTGTACGACGGGGCAGTCGGTTCGGCGGGGTTCCTTTGTGAAGCCTTTGAATACATGTCGAAGCAAGCAGATACCACGAGCAAGCGAAAGACACTGCAAGAGAAGACCTTCTACGGCAAAGAGAAGAAGTCACTTGCATACGTCATCGCTGTCATGAACATGATCCTTCACGGCATTGATGCACCAAACATTGTTCACTCAAACACACTTGGCGAAAACATCAGCCTCATTCAGGAAAAGGACCGCTACAACACTGTTCTTGCGAACCCTCCATTCGGTGGTCAAGAACGTGCCGAGGTGCAACAGAACTTTCCTATCAAAACAGGTGAAACTGCGTACCTGTTCTTACAACACTTCATCAAGATCCTGAAGGCACAAGGCCGAGGGGGTGTGGTCATCAAAAACACCACACTCTCAAACACCGACAACGCATCAGTTGCCTTACGCCGGCACCTTCTTGAAAGCTGCAACTTGCACACCATCTTGGACTTGCCATCAGGAGCCTTCCAAGGTGCTGGTGTTCGCACGGTCGTGCTGTTCTTTGACAAGGGCACACCAACAAAAAAGATTTGGTATTACCAGCTCAATGTTGGTCGCAACATGGGCAAGACAAACCCCCTCAACGATGCCGACCTTGCAGACTTCGTCAAGTTACAAAAAGGAAAGAAGGATTCCGACAACTCGTGGTCAGTCGCCATCGCCGACATTGACATCAATACATATGACCTCACTGTGCGCAACCCGAATGCTGCCGGACCGGTTGAGCTTGGAACTCCGCAGGAGATTCTTAAGGAAATTCAGACTCTTGATGCACGAGCAACAACGCTTCTCGCTGAACTCTCTGAGATGTTGAAATGACCAACTGGCCCGTCAAAACCCTCGGCGAATTATTCGACTTTCAAAACGGACGAGGATTCAAAAAAACTGAATGGTCGAAGTCGGGACTTCCAATTATTCGGATTCAAAATCTCAATAGCGACTCTGCCGGTTATAACCATTTTTCTGGGACTTTTGATCCGCGTATCCAGGTTGAAGCTGGCGATCTGCTGTTCTCATGGTCTGGTTCCATCGGCACTTCGTTTGGTCCGCATGTTTGGCAGCGTTCAACTGGGTTGCTCAACCAACATATTTTTAAGGTTTACCCCAAAGTGCCGATTGAGACGAGTTATGCGCATTACTGCTTGAGAGCAATCACTGCAGAAATTGAGCGATCTGTAAATGGCGCGGTTGGGTTAGTGCATATCACCAAGGAAAAACTGAATAAGTTTGAGATTCCGGTGCCGCCGTTGGCGGAGCAGAAGCGGATAGTTGCTTTGCTTGACGCCGCAACTGCGCGTGTCACTGAACTCACTGCGTGTTACGAACAAGCCCGTACCCACGCTAACGACTTGTTCACGAGTGCATTGTGCGATGCACTTGAGAGCAATCCTGACTGGCCCGTCAAAAACCTCGGCGCCATTTGCGAGGTTTTCGATGATGGAGACTGGATTGAATCAAAGGATCAAGCGTCTTCTGGCGTGCGTTTAATCCAGACC
>JBIIRE010000160.1:0-3239 GCA_044341655.1 Ilumatobacteraceae bacterium
CGTTTTCTTCTGCCGAGCGCACGATCAAGACAGGAGTGCAAGCAAGAATTGAAACAGTTGGCGGCCATGCACTGCGGATCACCGTGGTGAGGCCGCTTACCTCTGGCGGCATGTAAAGGCGTTCAGCACTCTGGCCAAGCGGATCTGGCATGCCTTTCACTGTGTTAATCACAGCACCACAAGCTGATGCACCAACTATCGGAATTGAAAGAATCGCTATCACTGCAGGTGAGCCTGGTGAGTTGCGTTGCATAACTCCAGCGACAACGCCCCCAATGATCGCAAATGGGATCAGCATCAGAGCGGGCATTACGAGATGCATTCGCATTATTTGTCCGCGCAAAACGGGGAATGACTCGTTGCGTTCAGGCTGATCAACTTCTTGTGACATTGGCTCAACAAGCTCGAGTCCCAAGATAAACAGGCAAAGTCCACTGACCACAACGGCAGGTGCGGTTCCGCGATAGGCGTACACAAGCCCGATTGCGGCGATCGCTACGAGAATAACCATGCGGATGATTCGCCTCGCGGGAAAGCGCGTGTAACTGTGGAGCCCGCGCCTCATCACCGGGCCAAGCCTGCCTACGCGTGCGATTTTCCACCACGGCACGGACCGCATGCTTTCTTGTCCGAGTTGGCGACGGAGCAAGACAACTGTGCGGATGTCCTGGAGAGTAACCGCGAACTTAAGTTGTGCCACCAGATTTGATCGTCGTGCTAAAGCTTCAATTGACAGGCGACCGCTCAGCAGAACGCCAACTGCGAGAAGTACCAGGATTACTAGAGCACCAACAAGATTGACTGCATCCAGACCAAGTGGCCATATCGCAATCTCCGCAACCGCATTGGCAGGACCGTGGCGCACACCTGTTCCGAGTGCGGCCCAGATCTGCCAGATCAGTACGCCACCACCAAAGATTGTTGTTGCCCAAAACGGCATGTTGATTGCGTGTGCAATGAGAGCGGTGCCAACGAACAACGCGCCAATCAATCCGCCAACAATTGCGCAGTAGAACACCCAGTGAATTGGTTCGCCAGGCAAACGTCGCGCGATTAGTTGCCCTGCAGCAGCACCTGCCAGCACCCCAACGAATGTGAGTGATCGAACTTTCTGAATTACTGGATGGCGTAGAACTACGGATCGACTAATCGGAGCAAGTAACACATGCCGCACATCTGCATCCTCTACGGCGATCGGGCCACCGTTAGCTCCAGTTCGAAGACCCAAGAAAAACGCCGCTGCAAATGCGACACCGAGTATCTGTGGTGTGCGGGCTGAAAAATCTGCCACCCCAAGTGGATCTAACTTGGCGTCCTTGATCAACCCAGAGACAAAAAGAACGAAGCCCCCACCCAAGAATGCGGTGAGATAGACCCGGTACAGAGCATCAAACCACTCCATTTCCAACAGGCGGTTTTTGCGCCGGCTGCTACGCATCTCTTGAAGCGCATTAAGACCCAAACTCGGTTTGGCCTGTGGCTGAATTGGTTCCGCACTCACATATGAATCCTGCCACTTTGGACGCCTTTAATTGAAGGTGGTGTGTGGGGCAGACTTGTGGCGTGGACGTTACAGGAATGCAGTTACTGTTTTCGCTGCTTGTGTTCGTGGCACTTGCCATCATTGTTCTGTATTGGACCGTGGCTCTTTTGGCGCGGCGCGGCAAATGTATCCAACTCGCCAATGACTTAGAGCATGTCGGTCTAGCCATCGCCTTCTTGGTCTCTGCCACCTCGATGCTTGGCAGTCTCTATTTCAGTGAGATCGCCAACTACGAGCCGTGTCGACTGTGTTGGTATCAGAGGATCTGCATGTACCCGATAGCAATAGTGCTTTTGGTTGCGCTAATTCGTCGTAGACGCGATGTGGTGCCGTATGTACTCACCCTCGCCTCACTCGGTGCAGTCATTTCCGTGTACCACTACATGGTGGAGTGGTATCCGACTCTTGAGAGCAATGTCTGCAGTCTTGATGTCCCTTGCACAACTGTGTGGTTCAGAGAATTTGGGTTTGTCTCGCTGCCACAAATGGCTCTCACGGGATTTGTCACTGTTTTCACGGTGCTTGTGGCACCGCAGTTGACCCGCGTAAAAAATGTACCCACCAGCGAATAGGTTGAAGATATGAGCAATAAATCGCGCCGAAGTGCGACCCCGGCCTGGGCCAAAGATGGATATAAGAACAACTCCGATCGAGCGGCACGCGATCGTCGCCTGTGGACGATATTTGGAATTGCGGTAGTTGTGGTGCTGGTTGCCGTGGTCGTCATCGCAGCTATTGCCGGCGGCGATGACTCTGATAAGTCAAATGCCGGCGTAAAGGTTGAGGAGGTGCGAGCAGTTGACATTGTCGCTGGAACGAGCCTTGTGTCCTACGACGATGGTGCTGGCACTGACGATGCAATTGGTCAAACCGCTCCCCACATCAGTGGTGCAACTTTGGAAGGCGACTTTGTTTCCACACTGCCTGAAGATGGCAACTACAAGATGATCGTGTTCCTTGCGCATTGGTGTCCGCACTGTCAGCGTGAGGTGCCAAGGCTTGTTGATTGGGCAGCGGCTGGTGAGGTCCCAGACAACTTGAATGTGATGGCAGTTAGCACCGCCGTGGATGAGTCACGAGGTAATTACCCGCCGTCGGAGTGGCTGGCCGATGAAGGCTGGAAGTATCCGATCATGGCCGACGATGCTGTCGGGACGGCTGCCAGCTCATTTGGGCTCTCATCGTTTCCATACTTCGTACTTCTCTCACCAGATAATGAAGTACTGGCTCGTCGCTCGGGAGAGATCGAGATTGAGGATCTGAAGGCGTTACTTACTTCCGCTATGGGGCCCGTCAACTAAGCGAAATGCTTCTTCGGCGCGGGCGATAACTTCACGTAGTGGCAAGTTAAGAGCACGTGCGGCAGCGGCCGCATCGTCAAATTCAACTTTGTTACGGATGTTTGTGGTCTTGATTCGGATCTTGTGCCCATCAACTGAAACAGTGGCAAAGTCTCTTGAGATTGCTTCGCGTTGAATCGTTGAAATCCGCACTCCCAATGCTCCTGATTCGGCGAGGAGTATCTCTTTAAGTTGTGGCGATAGTTCGGGTGTGCTGAGGCAACTAATGGCAAGACCTTCGCGGTTCTTCTTCATCGTGATGGCTTGTGCCCAAGCATCCAGTGCGCCAGATTCAAGCAATCTTCCAATCGTGTAAGAGATCACTTCGGCGCTGACATCATCCACATTGGTTTCAA
>JBIIRE010000051.1:0-10704 GCA_044341655.1 Ilumatobacteraceae bacterium
TCCGAAGCCGCAGAAGCAATAAACAACATTGCGGGAGAAGCTACGTACGTTGGATATTCATTGGGCGGACGCATAATGCTTCATGCAGCTCTGCTCTTTCCTGAGGAAGTTGAACGACTTGTTCTGATAAGTGCATCACCAGGGATACAAGACCCCACTGAACGCGAGGCCCGCATTGCAGCCGATTCGACTCTGGCTGAACGTATCGGTTCACTTGGTGTCGAGGCTTTTGTGGACGATTGGATGTCAATGCCCATGTTCGCTGGCTTGGACTCCTCCAATAATCAACGCGCCGCACGATTGACCAATACTGCCGATGGACTCATTCGATCCCTAAAGCTCTGCGGTACCGGCGCGCAGGAATCGTTCTGGTCCCGCTTGGGCGAGCTCAAGATGCCCGTGCTGCTGATTGTTGGTGAAAGTGATCAAAAGTTTGTCGACTTGAATCAGGAAATGAAAAATGCCATCGGATCTAATGCCCAACTGGAGATAGTTCCAGGGGTGGGACACTCAGTGCCACTGGAAGACCCACAAGCAGTCGCGCGCTTAATTGCTGAATTTGCCGCCTGATCACGAACCAACAGCAAGGCCGAGGGCAAGCAAGGAGCCTACCCAGAGTTGCAAGCGACCAGTCATGCCGAGCACTGCAATCAAAGCCTTACCAGTCGCACCGCTTCGAATCGATCGAATCGGCCCTACAGCAAATACAAACCCAACCAGTGCAATTAGCGCAGTCGGCCGGTTTGCGGCGCACAAAACCACGCCAGCTAATGCCCCGATTGCGAGCCAAGAATAAAGATTTCGGGTGCGTGGATCTCCAAGCCGCACTGCCAGTGTGCGCTTCCCTGAGATTGTGTCAGTGGGGATATCGCGCAGGTTGTTAACCACGAGCAAGGCGCAGGCAAGACAACCCGTGCTGGCCCCAGCGAGCAGTGAAAGGCCGGTCACTCGCTCCGACAAAACAAAAGTTGTTCCCGCTGTAGCAAGTAAGCCGAAGAACGTGAAGACAAATATCTCGCCAAGGCCCGCATACCCGTAAGGGCTTGGGCCCCCGGTATAAAACCAACCCGCCGCAATGCAAGCAACTCCAACGGGAATTAACCAAAGCGTTGTGGCTAACGCCAGAACTAGACCCGCCAACGCGGCCACAGCAAAGGAAACTATTGCTGCCCTTTTGACTTCATTAGGAGCTGCCAATCCCGAAGCGACGAGCCGAACTGGACCCACGCGGTTTTCGTCGGTTCCCTTAACTCCGTCTGAATAGTCATTTGCATAGTTGACTGCAACCTGCAGCGCCAGACTCACAATCAGTGCAGGAACAACACGCCACCAACTCACTTGACCGAGCCCGACAGCACAGCCTGCGCCGATCGCGACGGGCACAATTGACGCCGGCAGAGTTCGTGGCCTTGAGCCGAGCCACCAGCGATTAGCAAATAGTTTCACCTCGCAATTCTCCCATCTTGCGTTCCATCAATGCGCGAATCAGCAAATAGCGTGAAGGGAGTGCAACGCCTGATCGCCGTGGACCTCCCGCTCAACGAAGAATTCGTCGATGTTGTTCGGTCAGCTTGGGAATCAGGCGATGCAGTATTTCCGCTCGACCCGAGGTGGCCGAGTGCCATGCGGGATCGAATTCTTGCTGCAATTCGCCCGACACACATCCAAACCGCGCCAGACGAACTTGTCGAACTTGAAAATGGAGAGCCAACAGAGGCTGGTGACGCACTCGTTATTGCAACTTCTGGCTCGACAGGCGAACCCAAAGGTGTGGTCCATACCTTTGCCTCACTTAAGGCGTCTGCAGATGCTTGCCACGACCGCATCGGGATCAATGGAATGCATTGGCTTGCGTGTCTTCCTGTTGCGCACATTGGCGGTTTCTCCGTAGTGGCAAGAAGCTTGCTGTTAGATATCCCTCTAACAATCGCCAAAGACGCCAGCGCCAATTCAATTGCGTCGGCCACAGAAGGTGGTGCGAACCTCATCTCCATAGTTCCCACGATGCTTGATCGAATCAACTGCGACGCTTTCCACCGCGTATTAATCGGTGGAGCAAAACCACCGAGCCAACGACCCGCCAATGCAATTGCCACCTACGGCTCGACTGAGACCGGCAGTGGAATTGCCTACAACGGTCATGCGTTAAAGCATGTCAAAATTCGAATTGCTAACGATGGTGCGATTCTTGTGAAGGGCCCAATGCTCATGCGCTCGTACCGCAATGCCTCCAGCCCTTTCACAAACGACGGCTGGCTTGACACTGGTGATGCAGGCGAACTCTTGAGCGACGGAAGCCTGAATGTCTTTGGTCGTCGCACGGAGATGATTATCACTGGCGGGGAAAATGTTTGGCCCGATGCGGTGGAGCGAGCGCTACTTGCCTATCCGGGGATCAGTGACTGTGCGGTATTCGGCGCGCCAGACCCGAAGTGGGGCGAAACTGTTTGCGCCGTTTTTGAGGCATCGGCCCCGATTGACCAAAGCGCGCTTAAGGAATTCCTCGGCGCATCACTTCCGGGATTTTCAATTCCAAAGAAGCTCAACCAAGTTGAGAATCTGCCGCGAACCCCAAGTGGAAAAATTGATCGTCGTGCGCTTTCGAACTAGACGACTCCAGCGCCACCATCAATAACAAAGGTTTCACCCGTGATCCACGATGCTGAGTCCGACACCAAAAATGTGGCGAGCTTGGCAATGTCTTCGGGCAAGCCCAATCGCTTGGTCGGCAACTCGGCGGCGAGTCGCTCACCAAAACTGTTTACGAGAACTTCTGCGAAATCTGTTTGCACTAGCCCAGGCGCAATTCCAATCACTCGTGAGGTGCCGAGTTCGCCCGCCAATTGACGCGTGAGATGAATTAACGCGGCTTTAGTGAGGTTGTAAGGCCCAAGACCAATTTCGGCACGCAGTCCACCAACCGAAGCGATATTCAAAATCACCCCGGGGTGTTGTTTCATCGATGCTTCCCAGGCGGCTTGAATCCAGAACAACGGACCCCGCAAGTTCACTTGGAAGGTCTTGTCGTACTGACTCTCTGTTACGCCAAGGGTCGGCCCAAAATATGGATTAGTTGCGGCATTGTTTACGAGAATGTCAATTGGCCCGAAGGTCTTCAGAGTGTGCTCAACACACGCGCGGCCCGCATCTGTATCTCCTGCATTTGCTGCATAAACACTTGCCACACCACCGGTGGCTTCAATTTCAGCCTTCACGACCTCAAGGTCCGCCTGTTTGCGCGACGACAGAACAACTTTGGCTCCACTTGCTGCGAACTCATTGGCAATTGCGCGGCCAATGCCTCGTGACGCCCCTGTTACGAGAGCAACTTTTCCATCAAGACGAACTTCCATCGCCCCTACCTTTCAATCACTTCGGCAACGATGCGAACCTTGCGGATTCGCCGCCCATCAACTTCATGGGCAACAAACTTCCAACCATCCAAAAGAACAGACTCTCCAACCTCTGGCACGTGCTCAAGTGTGCCAAAAATGAATCCCCCGACCGTATCCCACTCCTCATCGGGAATGTTCACTGCCAATAGCTCATTGATGTCCGCCACGCTCACAGAACCTTCGACTAGGTATTCACCGTTTGCAAGGTGTTCGATCTCGGCATCCTCGGTGTCGTGCTCATCGACAATCTCGCCAACCAACTCCTCGAGACAGTCTTCAAGAGTCACCATTCCAGCGATGCTCCCGTATTCGTCGGCAACGATTGCAAGGTGAAACTTCTCGGCCTGCATTTCTCGCATTAGTCGGGCGACTGGCTTGTTTTCAGGTATGACCCGTACTTGCCGCACCAAGGTCATCACGGTTTGCACGCCTAAACCTTGGCGTTCGGCACGCATGAGATCTTTTGCATAAAGAACGCCAACAACGTCATCTTGGTCGTTTTCGGCATTCAGTACCGGCATGCGGCTAAATCCCTCGTTGATAGCCACGTCAAGCGCGCTACTAACAGTGGCGTCGCTACTCACAGTGACCATGTCTGGGCTCGGAACCATGATCTCGCGCACGACGGTGTCACCGAACTCGATGATTGACTCAATCAGCTGCCGCTCTTCTTGCTCAATGACTTCGTCATCAGCTGCCACTTCCACGATGCCGAGCAATTCCTGTTCGCTTACGAACGGGCCTTCTTGAAGCCCCTTGCCGCGGACGATCACGTTCGTGAGTTTGATCAAACCGGTGGCGATCACACGAAGTGGTGGAAACGCAACAAGCGCAAGTGTGGGACGTGAAGTCAAAAGTGATGCGCGCTCAGGGTAGAGCACTGCATACGTTTTTGGCACAGCTTCTGCGAGGACGTAAAAGACAAGAACGTTTAGAACAACACCGATGATTACGCCAGGCGCTCCGAACAGACGACCCGCCACAACACCTGTCAAAGTGGCCTGAACGGTTTGACAGATGTTCACCGATAGCAATAAAGGATTAACCCAGTGGGCAGGATCCGAAACCAACCGTAAGAGTGCTGGGCCACCTTTGGCTCCACGCTCGGCGATTGCTGAAGCCTTGGGTTTAGAAATTCGCGACAGTCCCATCTCGGCAACCGACATGAAGATGAGAAGTACGAGCAGCACCAAGATCGTGATGATCATTGCGATGTCGCCCGCAGTTGGGTTAGCAGCAAACATCAATTAATCAGTGTCCTCGGGGTGGTCTTGTCGAAAGTTTGGTGGCGCGTCACCCATCCAGTGACTAGCGACGAGGATCTCGCGCTCACGCCTCTGCATTGTTTCACGCTGATCCTGCTCCATGTGGTCGTGCCCCATGACGTGGAGAACCCCATGCACCAACAGTAATGCGATTTCATCATCCAACGTGCCTGCGTGCGAGGAAAACTGCCTTTGCGCCACAGCCGGACACACGATTACGTCGCCAAGCAGCAAGGGCAAGTCAGAGAAATCGGTTTCTGGCCGATCAGGGCCTCTGGAAAATGAACCCGGACCATTGTTGGGCTCGGCTTCCACCGCATCAATTGGAAACGCCAGCACATCGGTGGGGCCGGTCTTACCCATATAGCGAGAGTTGAGTTCAGCCATGTGATCGTCGTCAACAAACACCACAGTGAGTTCAGCTTGACCCGACACACCTTCGGCCCGCAATGCAGCCAAAGCGAGTCTGCGCCATCGCTCAAGATCGAGAGCGACGTCAGCTTGTTCGTCGACACAGAAGACCTCGACATCGCCGTCTCCGCCTTTGCGTCGTCGTCTGCCAAGACCAGGCATTCGGTTAGCCATCGGTTGCCTCTGCTGCTGGACGTGCCGGCTGTGAGTTGCGGTCATATGCCGCCACAATGTCAGCAACTATGCGGTGTCTCACAACATCACCAGCACCTAAGTGGACAAACGTGAGCCCATCAATACCGGTAAGCACGCGTTCTAGACCGCGCAGCGCGCTTCGTGCTCCCGGCACATCAACTTGAGTGGTGTCACCGGTGATGACACACCGTGACCCGAACCCAATTCTGGTGAGAAACATCTTCATCTGTTCAGGTGATGCATTCTGTGCCTCATCCAAGATGATGAATGAGTTATTCAAGGTGCGTCCACGCATGAACGCCAATGGCGCAACTTCAATAACGCCGCGTTCAATGTATTTCTGGATCACTTCGGGATCGATCATGTCCTGCAGGGCATCAAACAGTGGACGCAGATACGGATCCACTTTGGCCATCAAGTCGCCTGGCAAAAATCCCAGCCTCTCTCCGGCCTCAACTGCGGGCCGCGTGAGAATAATTCTTTGCACTTGCTTCGATTGAAGTGCTTGAACTGCGCATGCGACTGCCAGCCAACTTTTGCCAGTGCCTGCGGGCCCAAGACCAAACGTAATCACGTTTTCTCGAATCGCATCGACATAGCGCTTCTGCCCGGCGGTCTTGGGTCGCACAGCGCGGCCTTTACTTGGCCTCACGATGTCATCAGTCAGAACTGCACTGGGGCGTTGATCGGAATTGACCATGTCGATTGCGCGTTGCACCACCACTGCATCAAGTGGAGCCCCTCGCTGAAGCAACGCAACGAGTTCTTCAAAAAGGCCCGCCACTTTTCCAACTTCCGCGCCATTGATTGACACTTCGTTTCCGCGAACATGGATGTTGGTATTTGGAAACGTGCGCTCAATCTGGCGCACGTACTCATCGCGGGGGCCAAGCAGTGTTGGCATCAGATGTGTTCCGGGAACGACGACTACCGCCGTGGCAGAGTCAGGCATTTAGAAAATGCGTTCTAGCGACGCGCGTCGACGTTGAGAGCGTCCGGTGCTCGTTCATCGTCCACAACGCTAGTCGGCGCAGCCGAAATCGCACCTGAAAAATCGACCGCAAAGTATCTCTGTGTACTCAGGGGGACCAGATCGGCTTCCCCAACCGAGCGCGCTAGGCGAATCATCAGCTCAGACGCCCCGCCCTCATCATTGGGCTGGTTAACTTCGGGCACGTCAAATACGAGCAAGGCGCCGTCTGCGGCCTCAACTGCGAGTGCCTGTTTGGCCAGTGTGGTAATTGCCGCTGAAGCAACATAAGAAGGGTGAATGGTCACCCAAACCACATAATGAACCTGCCCTGCGGAGTAGCGCTCTGGAAAGTGGGTTTTGAAATAACGCTCCGATAACCACCTGGTGCGGTTCACATCGGTCGATATCAGCGCCAGCCCAACTGGGCGGTCTTCATCCCAGACGACCCAAACGCGATTTGTGTGGTCGGCGAGTTGGTCAGCGAATTCAAGCCGATCGAGCATCTCATGAGTAACCGTGGCCTCGGCCGTGCGAATGTAGGCGCGTTCATAGACAGACCACAGGGAATCGACAAGCGGCTTGTCAACAATGTGTGAGTGTCGGGTGACGTACATGGGCGGCTTTCTACACGTGAAGTGGCACTCCGCTTGTAATAAAGGCTAACGGGTCACGCACCGCAAAAGGTGTCATCTAGTACCGTAAAAACGTGTCGCAGCAAGGGTTTTCGCGTGTCTCCTGGCTGATGGTTCTGGCAGGTGCACTCTTGGCAGTCGTACACATGGCGATTCCTTCAGCCACCGTTAGCGATGCGCTTTATCTTGCGAGCACAGTTTTCTTTGGTGTCGCGTTGCTCGTCTCGGCCACAATCCATAAACCAGATCGACGCATTTGGCCCGTGGTTTTGGTTGTCGCACTGTGCTCAGTCGCTGGACAAGTTGCCGGGAACAACACAGCCCCGAATGAATCCATGCGAGCTGTCTCGGAGTTGCTCTTTTTTGCCACACAACTGGCGTTGGTAATCGGGCTACTCGTGGTCGTTAATCGACGCGGCACCCATGAAGTGTCGAGTGTTCTTGGTGACTCCGTGATCGTGGCAATAGGTGTCTGGCTAACCGTTTGGATTTCATTACTGCAACCGTCTCTTGACGTCACGGGTGAAACTACAACTGTCACAATTATGCGAGGTATGACCACGGGTGCATCTGCGGTTGTGGTCCTACTTCTCGCCTATCTCCTCTTTGCCGATGCAGTTCGCACACCCACCGTCACACTTCTCTCGGCCGCAATCGGGCTTTCATTGCTTGGCGATCTCCTCTACGCCATCAATACATCAGGGCATGTAGAGATAGCGCAACACTTTGCATATGCCCCCTACGTGATGTGCTACTTCGTTGGCGCTGCAGCTTTCATGCATCCATCAATCAGCCAGTTGACTGACCATGGGACTATTCGCAGTTCCCACAACCTCTTAGGAAGACTTGTCGTAACAACGTCAGCACTTGTGGTGCCAGTCATTTTCCTCTCGGTCACCAATCCCGAGTCGACCTCAGACAGAGTTGTCCGCACAATTTCGATCGCAGTTCTTGCCACCACGGTGATGTTCCGAGTTGTTCAGGCGGTGCGATCAAATGCGGCATCGCAGGCGGCCCTTGTCCGCACCGCTAAAACCGATGCCTTGACTGGGCTCCCAAATCGACCCCTGGTCATTGAGTATCTGGCAGAGGCACTACAAAGTGCATGGAAATCCAGTAGGCGCCCAACCGTGCTGTTCATCGACGTTGACCGATTCAAAGCGATCAATGACAGCCTCGGACACGCAACTGGTGACGACGTTTTGATGAGTGTTGCTTCTCGACTGCGCAATGCAGTTCCAGATCGTGCGATAGTTGGACGCATCGCGGGAGATGAGTTTGTAGTGCTTGATCCAGGCACACACAGTGTCGCTGATGCAATGATGCTGGCCGATCATGTTCTCAATGCGTTCAAAGAACCACTTGCCGTGGACCAAGGTGATGTCTTTGTTTCGGCGTCAGTTGGAGTTGCTGTTGCCAGCAAGGGACAAATGATTACTCCAGACGAATTGCTACGCAATGCGGACACAGCGATGTACAGGGCCAAACATGCTGGACGCAATTGTGTGGCTCTGTTTGACGAATCGATGCTTGAACGCGTTACACAACGCCTCGCCGTAGAAACTGCTCTCTATCGTGCTCTTGAACGCGAAGAGCTCGAACTCTTCCATCAGCCGATTATTGACATCACTCTCGGCGATGTCGTGGGCTTCGAGGCCCTAATGCGCTGGGAGCGTGAGGACGGCACGATGGTCTCCCCTGCCGAATTCATTCCGATTGCGGAAGAGACCGGCACCATTGTCCCAATTGGCGCTTGGGCGTTACTTGAAGCACTCTCACACTTACGTGGATGGATAGACGACGGTGTTTGCAGCAAGGATGCAACCATGAGCGTCAATGTCTCCCCGAAACAACTTCATGATCCCAACTTTTTCGCAATTGTCAATGAGGCGCTGATGCGCTCTCGTGTGCGTGCCGATCAGTTGTGGCTCGAAGTGACAGAGAGTGTCATGATCACAGAGCCTGAAATTGCGCTCGCCTCGCTTACCAAACTGAGCGAGATCGGCGTGCGCGTGGCAATTGACGATTTTGGAACTGGATATTCGTCGTTGTCACTTTTGCAGAAATTTCCGATCCATCGAATCAAGATTGATCGCTCGTTTGTCAGCGGTGTAGCCGACGATTCCAGTGCTCGTTCACTGGCGCGCACGATTCTTGCCATGAGTAGTTCCCTCGGGATGGACACGGTTGCCGAAGGCGTAGAGAGTCTTCGCCAGCTCCAAACCCTGAGTGCGCTCGGGTGCGCCAAAGCACAAGGGTTCCTGATCAGTCATCCAGTCCCAGTGCACGCAATGCGAGCAACAATCGCTGCGCTGAACGACATCTCAAATTGGCCTCAAATTCGCCGTTAGAAAAGACCAGTCATCGACTCACGAACCGACGCAGTCTTCTTTTGATACCACTTTGGATAGTCCTGAAACTTCCACGAAATGAGCGCAGCCTGTTATTCAGTTCCTGAGCTGCTGCCACTTCCGCCTCTAGATCACGCAAGATCTGCTTTCTGGCTTGGCGCTGAGCCGCCATCGAAAGTCTGAAGCTGTCACGTTCCCGAAGCAAACCAAGCGCACCAAAGAGTCCAGCGTGAAGTACCTGCCAGTCTTCGGGCTCCTTGAAGTCAGGGACGACATCGGACTTCGACTGCAACGACTGCAAATCGCCCACAACGTGATACTCGGCATTTTCAATTGTTTTGATGATCGCAGACGATTGTTTTATGAACCATGGTTGAGACTCAATTGGGCAACCTATGGGTTGATCCTGGTAATTCACTAGGACACCCAAAACCAATCTGCGACGAAGACCCTGTCGGCGCAACTCCTGTTTCTTCACGGTGCCAAGATCACTCCCTGCAATGATTCGACGCACAAGTTCAGTAGCGGCATTTCCAATTGATTCGTTGACTACTGCCTGTGAACCCGGAAATGCGATCGGATCAATTCCGATAATCGACGCGAATCGACGCCAAAGTTCGTCTGGCCCCGCTTCCCGATTAGGCACCGTCAATATATGCACTTGGTTCGGAGCTGAATACTTACCCCACCGGCGAGCAATCGCAGCCACATTGTGCCGTTGCCAAAAAAAACCTTGATTCCGATCGACGCTCGCTAATGCGACAAATTCTCGAAAGTGTCGGGCGTTGCCGTTCTTCACACCTTCATGCCATTCAGACGGAACCTGACGAAGGGTATCCCTAGCCGTAACGATGATGTGCTTTTCCTCAGCAATAACCTGCGACCAAAACTTTTCGATGTGTCGCGGCGTTGCAGGGCCGAATAGCTCGCTGCTTACGATCACATCACCCGGCCACGAATTGATCGCCGCCACCAGTTTCTTTAGCGCACCACGCCTATTCCCAGGGTCGTAAGCCTTCTGATTTCGTAACTCCTTGGCAGCTGTCCAATGGTCCGCCATTCCATTCAAGGGCAGCAAAACTCCGATCGCTTGCAGAGATTTCTGATGTTCCCAGAGCGTGTTCTGCAGGTAAGTGGTCCCTGATTTAGGTGTACCTACATGCATGAAAAGACGGCGGGCCATTACTTCCCGCTCCGCCTGCTGCGAACGAAATTCAAGACTCTTCGCTTTACCGCCATGCGAAGGGCATAAAAGCCACCACGAATTGATCGGAGCATGGCGTTCTCTCTTTTCAATTGACGCTTGGTTGCACGAGCTTTGCGAATTGCA
This sequence comes from Ilumatobacteraceae bacterium, assembly GCA_044341655.1. Lineage (GTDB taxonomy): Bacteria > Actinomycetota > Acidimicrobiia > Acidimicrobiales > Ilumatobacteraceae > CAIYHK01. The sequence continues at coordinate 10,553 of JBIIRE010000051.1, forward strand.
ATATTCACTGACCTGAGTTCGTCTTTGAGTCGTTTTTCGTATTCGGCGCGTTCTTCAATAAGACCAATAATTCCAGTAATCCCCGCATCAACCACCTGAGCCGCAGTCGGAGTCACATGATCCGGCAACTGCTCCGCCCGAGAAATCAACGA
>JBIIRE010000052.1:0-10565 GCA_044341655.1 Ilumatobacteraceae bacterium
GTGGAGTGGGTAAATCCACTCTGGTAAATCGCATGGTCGGGCACGAAGTGCAACGCACAGCAGATGTTCGTGAAAGTGATCAGCGCGGTCGACACACAACAGTTGCAGCCGAACTCGTTTCGCTGCCCAATGGTGGTTGGTTCATAGACACACCAGGTGTACGCGCAGTGAGTTTGTGGACCGATGGATCTGGGATTCGCAAAGCTTTTGCCGATGTGTTTGCTCTCGCTGAACAGTGCCGTTTTGGAGACTGTGTGCATGAAGATGAGCCAGACTGCGCCGTTAGAGACGCTGTCGCATCAGGTGTGATGAGCAGCGCACGTGTATCTGCGATGAAACGCTTACAGGCTGAACAGGAAGCGTTAGCCGAAGAACAGCGAGAGCGGGAAAAGGCCGAGGATCGACGCGGTTTTCGCCGTCGACGCAAGCCGAATTAGCCAAGTCTTCGCCGTTTGCCCACGGTGGGACTACGGTCAGGGACATGGACTTTGCACCTTCAGCCCGTTGCCAGGAATACCGCGAGCGCCTTCTCGAGTTCATGGACGAGAAGATCTATCCAAACGAAGATGTTTACGACGCGCAGATTGAAGCAAGCGGCAACCCACATTTCCATCCGCCGATCATGGAGGAATTGAAAGCCGAGGCAAAGAAGCGCGGTCTTTGGAACCTTTTCCAGCCGCACAAGGAATGGGGCCCTGGCCTTACCAATCTTGAATATGCGCCCCTGGCTGAGATCTTGGGTCGTTCTGGAATCGCATCCGAAGCTTGCAACTGCAGTGCGCCAGATACCGGGAACATGGAAGTTCTCACGATGTTCGGCACACCAGAACAGCAAGACATGTGGTTGCGCCCATTGCTTGAAGGAGAGATCCGCTCCGCATTTGCCATGACCGAGCCTGATGTTGCTTCAAGTGATGCCACGAACATTTCACTTCGGATCGATCGCGACGGTGATCATTATGTTTTGAATGGTCGCAAGTGGTGGACATCTGGAGCATTCCACCCAAACACAAAGATCCTGATCGTGATGGGCAAATCTGACCCCGACAATCCGTCACGACACAAGCAGCAAAGCCAAATCCTTGTTCCTGTAGGCACACCGGGCTTGACCTTCAAGCGCAATCTCACTGTGTTTGGGTATGTCGATCAAGAGGGTCACTCCGAAACAATCTTTGACAACGTCCGCGTACCTGTGTCGAACATGATTGCCAACGAAGGTGATGGCTTCATGATCAGTCAGGCACGTTTGGGACCAGGACGCATCCACCACTGCATGCGCACAATTGGTGCTGCTGAGCGCGCACTTGAACTCATGTGCAAACGAGCGATCTCGCGCGAGACTTTTGGCCGCCGTGTGGCCGAACGGTCCAATGTCCAGGACTGGATCGCTGAGTCGCGAATTGAACTTGAGATGATTCGTCTTCTCACTCTTAAGACTGCATGGTTGATGGACACCGTTGGCAACAAGGGTGCACGCACAGAAATTGCTGCAATCAAGGTGGCAGCGCCAGAAGTTGCTCTCAAAGTGATTGATCGTGCAATCCAAGTACACGGCGGCGGTGGAGTTTCACAGGACTTCCCACTGGCCTCAATGTACGCACATATTCGCAGCTTGCGTCTTGCCGATGGCCCGGATGAAGTTCACAAGATGACGATCGCACGCGCTGAATTGCGTAAGCACGACCCAGCTTTCCGCACTGATGGCGCAACGGCTATTGCGCCTGGTGGGGGTTTGGGTTAGCCCAACTGGTCGGATCGCTCGGGAACACCAATCCAACGATCGCCCCACCATCTTCACCGCGCTCGATGAACGTTGTCGCGTTGTGGTCCTGAGCGAATTGAGAAACGATTGCTAGCCCGAGGCCCGAGCCAGGTGCAGTTCGTGTGGCAACTGAGCGGAAGAAGCGGTCGAAAACCTTTGGTGCGTCGTCGTCGCTAATTCCAGGGCCGTGGTCCTGAACCGCGATGCGATACCTATTTATATGAATCTCAACACCTGTGGTTTCAGGGCTGAACTTGAGTGCGTTGTCCACAAGGTTGCTTAGCGCGCGATCGAACTGAGATGCGCGTACCCGAACCTCGGCGGGATTATCTGCGGTGACCGTGACCGTGCGGCCAGTGCGCCTTGATGCACGGCTTGCAACCAAATCAGCAATCTCAGTCATCGAGACTTCGCTCACCTCCTCCTCTTTGCGCTGGTCGGTAGCCAGTGCGGTGAGTTCACTGGCCAAAGCGGTGAGTTCATCAACTTCAGCTTGAATGTCGCACAGAATTTCCTGGCGGGTGGATTCATCCAAGTCGTGACGCGTCAAAATTTCAGCATTCGCACGCAGACTTGTCAGTGGAGTGCGCAGTTCGTGCGATGCATCTTGGACCAACTGTTGCTGTTGCATCCGGCTCAAGTTGAGTGCACTCAGCATTGAATTGAAACCATCTGTGAGATTACGAATCTCACCACTTGATCGCACTTCAATGGATCTAGAGGTGTCCTGAGTGCGTGTGATCTCGGCAGTTGCAACTGCGAGCTCTTCAATTGGCTTTGCGGTTTTACGAGCAATTTGCCAAGCCAAGAGCGTTGCAATTGCGATTGTGCCAAGACCCAGTCCGAGAAACCACCACCGCATTGAGTTCTGTGCCGCAGTGATATCTGATATTTCACGGGCCACCATCACGGCACCAACTGGTGTGAGACCCGTAGTCACGCCGCGATACTTGGTTCCATCGATCGTGATAGTCCAACGATGGCGCCCTAGTTGTTCGGTGGCGATGGTCATGTCACGACCATCAGGGGTTAGGCGATAACGACCATCGGCTGCGAGGATATTGCCGTCTCGGTCGATCACTTGTGTGAGCACATCAAATCGCGATTGCAATAGCGGGTCGCCCTCTGGCTCATCTCGATGCGGTCCGCGAAATCCTGGATTTGTGGATTCTTGAACCGCGCGTTCAATTGAATTCACCCGTGTATCTAAGGCATGGTCAACCTCGGCTTGGAGTCGCGAGCCCGCAATCACATACGCACCAACTCCGATCGTGATTGCTGCCAGCGAAACAACAGTGGCCGACAACAGCACCAGGCGCGCACGAAGTGTCACTGCTGCCTCATTGTGTAGCCAACACCTCGAACGGTATGGATGAGTTTCGCTTCGGAGTCTTCCTCAAGTTTGCGGCGCAAATATCCGATATAAACATCGAGCGATTTTGATCCGGTCTCAAAGTTGTAACCCCAAATGTTCTCGTAGATGTGATCTCGGCTGAGTACGTGCTCCGGAGTAGCCATGAGAAGTTCGAGAAGATCAAACTCAGTCTTTGTGAGATCAATACTGCGACCATTTCGGGTCACCGTGCGTCGATCCGAATCAAGAATCACATCTGCATATCGAAGTGTGCCGAGAGATGCAGAGACACTCGTACGGCGTAGCAATGCACGCACCCGTGCCAGGAGTTCATCAATCGCAAACGGCTTCACAAGATAGTCATCTGCACCTGCGTCTAGGCCAGCTACTCGATCGGTGACTTGGTCTCGTGCCGTGAGCATGAGGATTGGCATGCGGATGCCTTGGCGACGTAGCTCGCGGCACACACTAAGCCCATCGGTGAATGGCATCATCACATCAAGAACTGCCATATCGGGTTCACGGGCGAGAATTTCATTCAGGGCGGCTGCACCGTCGCTGGTCGTTATGACCTCGTAGCCCTCCAGCTTGAGCACGCGCTCCACCGCCGTACGAACGGCGGCATCGTCTTCAGCGATCAAGATTCGCGGCTTGAGTTCCACGCAAATGACGCTAGTCAGCCTCGAATACATGTGTCTTGTGGAGTCTGTAATTCTTGAACAACTCTTAACAACAGATCATCCCTGCAATTGATAGGTAGCAGAAGCGCGAAGGGTGATGTCAGGCAAAAAGAAGCCAACTATGGCCAGATCAGTTGGATGGTTGATAACGACATCCACCGTTACCATCCCATCTTTTGTGGTGACAGCGATGTTGGCTCCATCGCCAACTGACGAAGCGGCAAGGACAAAATGTGCTGCATCGTCAGGCGAGTCTGCGATTGAGGCTGCCCTTGCAGCCGCACCACATGCGTGGATCAACGCGATCTGCTCTCGCACGACCAAGCCAACTTGCAGTATCAAGAGCATGAACACGACAACAACTGGCATCACCAGTGCGAGTTCAACTGTGGCTTGGCCGCGATGTGGATCAGCCTGAGACTTTGCCAATCACGGAATCCATTACCGAGTTGAAGAGCCGCCCGATCTGTCCGGCACCACCACCAGAGGTAGCCCACGCAACCACAAGCAGACCAATAACTGCAGCGCCAAGAATCACGAGCGCATATTCGGTTGTTGACTGACCGTGTTCGTCAGCGAGAACTGATTTCAGTTGAGATTTCATTCGTTCCTTCGAAGCTTCAGGACAAAGGGGTAGTCAATGAACCAATTGCTGCTGCAATGAGTGGAACAACTGTGACAAGTGCAAACGACGGCAAGATAAGAAACACCAATGGAAAACTGAGACGCACAGGAAGGCGTCGTGCAAGTGATTCGGCTTCGCGTTCTTGTCGCATGACAGCAAAGGTGCGGATTCGGTCCAAAGTTGGGGTTATCGGAAGCCCGTCACGTTGATGGGAGCGAATGACGGCAATCAATGGGGCAGAAGTGGGTCCAAGTTCGGTCTGTAGAGCATCCATAGCTTGTTCAAAAGTGCCACCCATCGCGAGTGTGTCTGCCACGTGTTGCAATGATTCGTGACCACCTTCGCGGGCCGCCCAGTCAATTGCTCCATGAATAGTTCCTCGGGCCGCCAAGCCAACACAGATCGAGTCGACGATTTCCGAGATTGGGTCGGCTTTGCTGGGAGCATTAACTACGCGTTGCATGTGTGCACGCGCCAAAAGATTCAAAATTACGGCGATCACAACGCATGCCCACCCCGTGCGAGTACCTAGTAGAAAGCCACGTACACGAGGGTCAACTACACACATGAGTAGACCAGCGAGGCCCGGTATCCAGGTGAGCACTCGCGCTGAGAAAACTGCAGTTGCTGCCTGGGATTCTCGTAAGAGGTCCGCGGCCTCGCGGCGTCGAAGAACATCTGCAATCCCGTGCAAGACGGCAACAGCACCTGGGCCCGCATTATGGGCTGCGGTGATTGATTTAACCACAAGCCTTTGTTGGCTCATCACAACAGCATCACCAGTGAGAGTTTCGAGTGCGATTGAAATAGCTTTTCCCGCCTGAATCTCTCGCGCGGCTTGCTCAATGCGATCGACAAGTGGAACAGCCATGGGCAGTTCCACCGGATCCATTACGCGTGCGGGCTGCAAGCGCTGACGAACCCACCTGTGATTCACGAAAGCATTACACGGTAGATACACCGTGAAAAATGCGCCAAGGCAGGTCAAAGTTGCACGACCGCTTATCAATCTCTCACCGCCAATTGCGTAGTGGCATGAGTTGTTGGGAGTCGCACCAAATCATCCGCGTGCGCAGAGAGCCGCGTGTTTCACGATCAACCTCAGCGATGTGTGCAACCGCACGCACCCCAGTGACCGAGCGAGCAACATGAATGACGACATCAATCGAATTACGGATGTGCTCACGGACAACTTCAGCATTCCAATTAGTGGCTCTCATGATCAGTGCTTCCATTCGGCGTAGCGCGTCTTCAGCACTGTTCGCATGACAAGTGGCGAGAGTACCGTCGTGGCCGGTGTTCATCGCCTGCACAAGCTCAACGGCTTCGTCGCCACGAATCTCACCAATCACGAGCCGGTCGGGTCGCAAGCGTAGAGCTGCGCGTAGCAGGTGTGAGGCGGTGATCTCGGTGAGACCTTCGTTGTTACCTGGGCGAGACTCAAGACCCACAACATGTGATGTGCGGGGTTGCAACTCACTGGTGTCTTCAATCGTGACGATACGCTCACCATCTGGAACGAGTTCGGTGATTGCATTAAGCAGAGTGGTCTTACCTGATGAGGTTGGGCCGCTCACCAGCACATTGCAACGCCGATGCACTATCTCCTGCAGAAGTTGCACACCGCTGCGATCAAGAAACGCACCCAGTGGGATTGGTGTGATTGCAAATTTACGGACGGCGAGACAGGTGCCCCGCGCGGCGACAGGAGGAATCACCGCGCAGAGACGCGAGCCATCTGCCAAACGTGCATCAACAACCGGATTGACTAAATCAAGGCGTCGAACCAAAGGTGCGAGCACGCGCTCCAAAAATGCATCAACCTTCTCGGGGTCGATAGTCCCCACAAATTCAGGACCCGAGTTTTTGTCGACCCAGAGTTCGGTGGCGTGGTTGACCATCACTTCACGCACTTGGGGATCATCTAGAAATTCCTGCAGGGCGCCAAAACCGTGTAGCTCAGCCTCCACGCGGCGGATCAGCACATCTTTCTCAGTAGGGCCCAACAACGGCGCCACAGATCTAATCACTTCCTCCACAGCTCGTATCGAGGTGTCGCGGCGAGAGCGGACAATCGAACAAACCTCTTTCACGATCGAATCCAACATCACGCCACGGCTATCAAGCGAGAACTAATCACGGTTGGCAATCGCGCAGCGAGCAGTCCAGCGTCAACCGCGCGCGCCACGGATGCATCAACTGGAATTTCTGCAATCACCGGCACCTGTAGCACTGCCTCAACATCACGACGGCTTAACGCACGGCCAGCTTCGGTGATCAGAATTATCCCATCAGCTAATGAGGCACAATCAGTGGCGCGACGCAGAGCGAGATAACAGGGCCGAGTGATTAAAAGCGAGTGCAACGCATGCTCGCGAAGTACTGCAGGAGGAATCCCTGTTCCGGAATCCACAATGCAAAGTTGCGGGTGGTGCTCCAAGTATTCGGCGAATGCCTCTAGTCGAGATGATTCAGCGAAGTCACCTTTTCCACGATGCAATAGCTGTAGACCATTGCCGACATCAGTGGTCAGATAATTGAGCGCCTCAGCAGGGGTGTTTGATGACGAATTGAGCCAATCAACGACACCTGGCCCACTGGGTTCCTGGATGCCAAGTGCTGCTGGAACATCGCCTCTTAGATCCACCAACACGGCATTCTCATTGGCACGAGCTGACACAACGGCAAGGGCAGAAGAAACAACAGTGGTTCCACTTCCGCCTTTGACCGACCAACACAATGTGTACATGGATTCCCTTCCCCTTGTAGGGTCAATAAAAGAGGTGTGATGTGAAGCGGAAGTTTTTGGCGAACCTGGTGCTAACGACCGCTATAGCAATTGGATTTGCAACACCGGCGCTCGCGCATGGTTCGGAAGCAAAGAACACTGAATCGATCATTGAATCAATCTCACCCAAACCAAGCAGTGTGGCGATCTCGATAGCTGCAGGTGATTCCTTCATTGTGGTTAAGGCCGATAAGGGACACACCGTTGAGATCGCTGGCTATAGCGGTGAGCCCTATCTACGTGTGCGTGATGACGGCAGAGTTGAGGAAAATCAGAATTCGCCGGCAGTGGTGTTGAATAAATCTCGCCTGGCTGATGTTGATTCTGTGACACCCGACCCGAGTCTTCAGCCTGAGTGGGTGACCATTGCCAGAAACGGTGAGGTTGCATGGCACGACCACCGAATCCATTGGATGTCTCCCACCACACCACCAACTCTTGACGATGCAGGGACTGTTCAGCAGTGGTCTGTGAATTTGATTGTGGACGGTCAAGAAGTCGTTGTCGCGGGTCGTTTAGTACTGCTCAACTCACCCTCGGTTATGTGGTGGCTTGTTGCCGTTCCATTTGCAGCACTTTTGTTCCTCGCGATGCGACGCCGGGCACTGTCAATTGCTGTGCTGGCTGTTGGCGTCTCCGTATTACTGATTGACGTAGCTCGAATGCGTGCGCTGCCCGAAGTTGCACATCACACCCCCACAGTTGGCATCGCCGGTGGAGTAGCTGCGTTGCTCGCCCTTGCGGGCTTGATTAATCGACGCGAGAAGTTCGCTGATGCATTGCTTGCCGGAATCGGCACAGCCGGATGTCTGGTTGCCTATACAGGCATCAGTTGGATGACCAACGCGGTGTTGCCAGGAGTTCGCTACGAATGGCTAGCAAGGGGTTCCTTGGCAGCAATAGCGGGCGCTGGAATCGCAGCGGTCTATGCAGGTGTGAATGGAGCGCTGAAAATCAGCCAGCAATGAGATCGCGCGCACCAGTGTCTGACGACGGGTGACGCAACTTACTCATTGCACGCGCTTCGATCTGGCGAATGCGCTCACGTGTGAGGTTGAAATGCTCACCGACATCTTCAAGCGTGCGTGGCTCACCACGATCAAGCCCAAAGCGCAACTTGAGAATCTCGCGCTCGCGCTCATCAAGTGGAGCGAGCAGTCGTGCGATTTCCTCAGGCAACAACGCAGTGGCAGCAACTTCAAATGGTGATTCTGCAGAGCGGTCTTCAACAACGTCACCGAGTTCGGCGTCGCCGTCTTCGCGCAGTGGCTCAGAGAGCGACAGGGGTTCAGCGGCAAAGCGAAGTGCTTCGGTCACCTTGTCCTCTGGCATCTCGACTTCTTTGGCGAGTTCAGCAAGCGTGGCCGGACGGCCGTACTTCAACTCAAGGCGACTGCGTGCCTTTTGCAAGCGTGCGAGTGTGTCACCAGCATGAACTGGGAGACGAATGGTGCGACCGGTGTTTGCGATACCGCGGGTGATCGCCTGCCTGATCCACCAGGTTGCGTACGTTGAGAATTTGAAGCCCTTACGCCAGTCGAACTTTTCAACAGCGTGCATGAGCCCGAGGTTTCCCTCTTGAATGAGGTCAAGCAGCGGCAAGCCAGATGCTTGGTACTTCTTGGCAATCGAAACCACGAGACGAAGGTTGGACTGCACGAACTGACGCTCGGCATCTTCTCCCTCTTTGGCGAGCTTGCGGAGTTCACGCTTCTTGGTTGCCGTGACACCCTTGCCGCCTGCCTCCAACTGTTCACGGGCTTCTTTGCCGGATTCGATGGCCTTGGCAAGACGCACTTCGTCGTCCTTAGTGAGGAGTTGGTATTGACCAATGTCGGTCAGATAGAGGCGTACGAGGTCTTCTTCGTCACGATCTACGCGTTCCTTGGCCACTTTTACTCCTTCAAAGCCAGCTGGGCTGGCGGGTTGACTTCACTTGCTCGCCACATCGGACGGGGCCGATTTGGACCTTGTCCACGATACAGACGTGGTCAAGGGTTAGTGCAGGTGAATGAATTCCGCCAAGGCCCGCCTGTAGCCTTTATTTCATGGCAAACCCCATCTTGAACGAAAAGTCATTCTCTAAGGCCTCGGGCCGGGGCGTGGAAGAAGCCGGCTGGGCCGCCCCATCAGGGGCTTGGGCGCCACCCATTGATGACGGCCCAATCAGCCCCTGGCAGACCCGTACCGACGCGATGACCGCCCGCGGTGCGGCCAGCGCCACGATGGTTCTCATGTCGCTGCTGCTGGCAGCAGCTGCATTTGGCTGGCTGGCAGTACCAGAGGCAGCCGCCGATGGCACCGTGAAGTTCCCAGCCGTAGCTGGAGCGGGCATGATCGTCGGCCTTGTAGCCGCGCTTGTTACCGCATTCAAGCCAAATCTCGCACGCATCACTGCGCCGATCTATTCGATCGCACAGGGCATTGCATTGGGTGCAATTTCAAAGATGTTCGAGATCGCGTATGACGGAATTGTTTTGCAGGCTGTAGGTGCCACCATCGGAGTTTTCGCCGCGATGTTGTTTATGTACCGCACGCGAATCATCCGTGTCACGAGCAAATTCCGTCGCATCGTGGTTGGCGCAACCCTTGGCCTCATGCTGTTCTACGGTGTCTCGATGTTGATCAACTTGTTCGGCGGCAATGTGAGTTTCTTCCAGTCGAACAGCGGCTTGTCAATTATCTTCAGCATCTTTGTTGCTGGTCTTGCGGCTGCGAACCTCGCACTTGATTTTGATTTCATTGAGCGTGGCGAGCGCGAAGGTTTCCCAAAGCAGATGGAGTGGTTCGCTGCTTTTGGTGTGATGGTCACACTCGTGTGGCTCTATCTTGAAATCCTGCGCTTGCTTGCGAAATTGCGCGACAACTAAATCGCACTAGCTCAGAGTGCCGAGAAAATTCTCGAGCGCAGCGTTGAACGAGACCGAATCTTCTTGTTGAGTCCAGTGTCCAATATTTGGAATCACGGTTGATCCTTGGAAGCCCGGAAACATTCCAGCCATTCGATTAATGCCGTTTGGATCCATCACGTTTGTTAGATCGTGCTCGCCACCGATGAAATACAGCGGCACATTTGGAATTTCACCAGCGCCTTGTGTGACCCATTCGTAGTTGCGATCAAGATTTCGGTAGTAGCTAACAGGTCCAAAAAAGCCTGACTTTGTGAAGTCATCGGTGTAGCGATCCAGATCCGCAACACTCAACCATGACCAAGGAACATCGGGTGCGGTTGGATTCAAGGTAAGGAATCCACAATCGCTGTAATGCAGGTCTTTCGGATACGGCTTGCGCTGTTGGAATCCTTCGGCACAAGCGCTCCACATGGTTGATTGCATCGTGTAGTGAACATTCGTCTC
>JBIIRE010000053.1:0-10510 GCA_044341655.1 Ilumatobacteraceae bacterium
GCGACTACTAGGCACCGCGTTCACCAAGGAACAGATCACCGATCTTCTTACGCCGATTGGTTTCATGGTGTCAGGTGACAAGGAGTTGCTTGATGTGGCGGTGCCAACCTGGAGGCCCGACTGCACGTTGGAAGTTGACTTGATTGAGGAGATAGCCCGCCATTTCGGGTATGACAACCTCGGCAAGTCGGTTCCTAAATCTGCTGTTCATGGTGGTCTTTCAATCCTGCAGCAACGCCGGCGCGCGTTGCATGAGGTTGTACTTGGTCTAGGCGCATCAGAGGCCATGCCGAATCCATTCCTTGCTCAAGGTGATCTGGAAGCAGCGGGCTTGAATTCGAAAGATGCTTTGCACTTGGCAAATCCACTGGTGGCGGAAGAAAGTGTGTTGCGCACTTCTTTAATTCCTGGGTTATTCCGCAGTGTTAGCTATAACGAAAATCACCGAGTAGCTGATATCGCACTGTTTGAGATCGGTCATGTTTACCCGCGGGATTTAAGCACCACGAATGGTCTGCCTGCTGAGTCCGAGATGCTTGCAATTATTGCTGCGGAAAAGGATGCAACCGCAGCGATGAGTTGGTGGAATGAGGTTGCGGCTGCACTCGGAGTAGGGGCCCAGATAGATCAACTCACGGTTCCCGATGCGATGCATCCAACACGCTCTGCCACATTGCGCCGCGGCAAAGAAGTAATCGGAGCAGTTGGAGAAATTGACCCGCTGGTCTTGCGACGTTTCAACATTGCATCGCGTGTTGCTTATCTGGAAGTGAATCTATCGGCGGTTCTTGGCTCGGAGCCGAAACCCGCACAGGCAAAAGTTGTCAGTCGATTCCCATCGAGTGACATTGATCTTGCGTTTGTGCTCGATTCATCGCAGCCCGCAGCAAATGTGATGCGTGCACTGCGACAAGCGGGTGGGGCATTGGTGGCTGACATCGCACTGTTCGATGTTTATCGCGGCCCTGGCGTTGATGACTCCGCTCGGAGCCTGACCTTCCGCCTTCGCCTTCAGGCCCCAGACCACACCCTGACTGATAGCGAGATTGCTGGTGTACGAGAAAAGTGCATCGCGGCCGTCGAAAAAGCTGGTGGAACCCTGCGGGCATAGGCTTGCATAGATATACAGTCCTTGGTATACTGATCGGGTGACCCCCACCAAACCTCTCAAAGTCGGCATTGTCGGCGCCTCCGGCTACACGGGAGCAGAGCTTCTGCGGCTCTTGGCTGGCCATCCCGAGATGGAAGTTGTCTACGCCACCGGTGACTCGCAGGCCGGCACGCTCGCTTCATCTCTGTATCCGAGCCTTGCCGTTGCATATCCAAACCTCGTCTTTGCTGAGTACGAAGCAAGTTCAGCTGAGGGTCTAGATGTTGTCTTTCTTGGTTTGCCACACGAAGCGTCACTGGTGGTTGCATCGCAACTGTACGGAAAAGTCGGATGCATTGTTGATCTTTCGGCTGCATATCGGCTGAAGGATTCTTCGCTTTATCCGCAGTGGTATGGCTTTACGCACGACCAACCTGATCTCCTGCAGCAAGCGGTCTATGGGTTGCCAGAGTTGTACCGGTCAGAACTCGCGGGCGCGATGTTGATAGCAACACCGGGTTGCTATGTGACAGCCGCATCACTTGCGTTGGCACCACTCGTGCAATCAGGGCTGATTGCCAACGATGACGTGATTGTCGACGCCGCGTCTGGCGTCTCAGGAGCGGGTCGCACGCTCAAGCAGGGGAGTCTGTTTTGCAGCGTGGACGAAGATTTCAGCGCTTACGGCCTGCTTGACCATCGGCACACCCCAGAGATTGAGCAAGTCACAGGTGCCACAGTTCTATTCACACCTCATTTAGCGCCAATGAATAGGGGCATTCTTGCCACTTGCTATGCAAAGCCGACAGCGGAAGGCCTCACCACCGCGCGAGTGCTTGCGGAGTTGGCGCGTTTTTATAAGGACGAACCATTTGTCAGTGTGCGGATGACTCCACCAAGCACGAAAGCGACTCTTGGCACTAACGCAGTTCATATAAGCGCGCGTTATGACCAACGCACCAATCGCGTGATTGTGCTCTGCGCTATTGACAATCTGTGTAAAGGCGCAAGTGGCGGGGCAGTACAAGCCGCCAATGTTGCCTTTGGAATAAACGAGGCAGCGGGACTCACTGCTGTCGGGATGTATCCATGATGAATAACGCATCTAACCAAGACGCCACCACCCAGCTGCTCATTGAGGCGCTCCCGTACATTCGGCGCTTCGCCGGCAAAGTGATGGTTGTGAAATACGGCGGCAATGCTCTGGCCGGCGCTTCTGAGAACGATGCAATGTCACAGTTCGCAAAGGACATCGTGTTGATGCATGCCGTTGGTATCAAACCGATCGTGGTGCACGGTGGGGGCCCTCAAATCAGCGACATGATGAAGCGCCTCGGCAAAGAGACTGAGTTTCGCAATGGGCTCAGAGTTACCGATGCCGAAACCGTAGCGATAGCGCAAATGGTTCTTGGTGGTCAGGTAAATCCACAACTGGTTGCGGCAATCAATGTGCACGGCGCGCTTGCAGTTGGCCTTTCCGGTGCCGATGCGAGTCTTGTAAAAGCTCAGCCACTTGATCCCGAGCTCGGCTTTGTTGGCGAAGTCACTGCGGTCAATGCGGAGATTCTGAAAGCACTTCTTGACGACAATCTGATACCGGTCCTTGCAACTATTGGAGTCGATGATTCGGGACAGGCCTACAACATCAATGCGGACACGGTTGCCGGTGCTGTAGCTGAAGCCGTTGGTGCCGAGAAGATCATCTATCTCACTGACATTGAGGGTCTTCGCAGCAGGGTAGATGATGCCTCAAGCCTGATTCGTCAGATAACTAGCAGCGAACTCGCAGCCTTGGTAACAGACGGCACCATCGCTGGCGGAATGATTCCAAAAGTTAAGTCATGCATTGATGCTGTGAATTCAGGTGTGGCAAGGGCTCACATTCTGGATGGACGCATACCCCATGTCCTGTTGTTGGAATTGTTTACCGACGCAGGCGTTGGCACGATGATCACCAAAGAAAAGGTCTCTCATGTCGGCGCATGAGTTCATTGATTCTGGCAAGTCGGCAAAATCTCTGATCGGCTCACGTCCTGATTGCCCTTTCATTCCCGTATTCGGAGCTCCGCAGGTGATGTTCGTAAAAGGAAAAGGAACCGAGCTCTGGGATTCTGAGGGGAAACGGTATTTAGACTTCTTGTGCGGTCTTGCTGTTACTTCACTTGGGCACTCACACGATGCAATCTCAGAGGCCATCGCATCGCAAGCATCCACGCTCATGCACGTGAGCAACTTTTTTGCCAACCCAATTGCCACAACTGCAGCCGTTGAACTCGATGCACTTCTCGGTGGGGGTGGACAGGTCTTTTTCTGCAACTCCGGTGCCGAAGCAAATGAGGCCGCAATCAAACTTGCGCGCAAGTTCGGTGGTCGTGGTCGCCATACCGTGGTGTCTGCATACGGCAGTTTTCATGGGCGCACACTGGCAGCACTCGCGGCTACCGGGCAGCCGGCGAAACACGAACCCTTCCAGCCAATGCCCGAAGGTTTTAAACATGTCGCATACGGCGACATCGATGCGTTGGCTGAAGCAATAGACCCAGGAGTTGCAGCTGTTCTACTCGAGTCGGTGCAAGGTGAAGGCGGAGTCGTTCCCGCGCCCGAGGGCTACCTGCGCGCTGTTCGTGACCTGTGCACACAACGTGGTGTCCTTTTGATTCTTGATGAGGTTCAAACTGGTCTCGCACGCACGGGCAAATGGTGGGGCTTTGAACACGATGACATCGAGCCCGATGCAGTTTGTGTGGCAAAAGCCCTCGGTAATGGAATGCCTGTTGGTGCACTGTGGGCAAAAAAAGAAATAGCAGCGGTATTTCAACCCGGCGATCATGGGAGTACCTACTCTGGAACGGCGATTGCCACTGCCGCTGCCTCGGCAGTGATGCAGGAGATGAAGCGTATTAATGCGCCACAAATGGCGGCAGAGAATGGCGCATACCTCTCGAAGGCTGTCGCGGCAATGTCGCGCGTTAAGTCGGTACGTGGCCGCGGTTTACTTCTTGGCGTGGAACTTGTTGATGGACTTGATGCCAAAGCAGTGCAGTTGAATTTGTTGCATAAAGGTTTGGTAACGAATGCTGTCACTGCGACTGCGCTGCGCCTTGCTCCGCCCCTCAATGTGTCTGACGCGGAAATGGACGAAGCAATTTCAATCATCGCTACGGAGGTTGGCTGACATGGTTAGGTCACTAATTAATCTGCGCGACCTGAGTCGTGATGAGCTACTTGAAATCCTTGCGCTTTCGGAATTGCCGATTGCTAATTTGGGTGCGCCAATGAAGGGTCTTGGTGCGGCACTAATTTTTGAAAAACCCTCGAATCGGACTCGTCATTCAATGGAGATGGCTGTGGTTCAGCTAGGTGGGCATCCTGTTTATACCCGCGGTGAGGAAATCGGATTTGATACTCGTGAACCAGTTGAAGATGTAGCCGCAATCATGTCGGGCTACCACGCCATTCTTTGTGCACGAGTTTTCAAGCACTCTGTTGTGGAGCGACTAGCAGCGGCCGCCAGTGTCCCTGTTGTGAACATGCTGTCGGACCATTCACACCCCCTTCAGGGTCTTGCTGATGTGCTGACCATGCGTCAGGAGTTAGGGGACCTAAAAGGAAAGACCGTTGCTTGGGTTGGTGACTGGAACAATGTTGCACGCTCGCTTGCCGAAGCGTCCTCAATGCTGGGCATGAGTATTCGTATCGGTGCCCCAAGTGGCTATCAGGCTGATCCAAGAGAACTCGATGACATCCAAACTCTTGGAGCATCTGACATTAATCAATTCACCTCACCGGAAGAAGCGGTGGCAGGTGCTGATGTTGTTCACACGGATGTCTGGACCTCAATGGGGCAAGAAGCAGAAAATGTTGTCAGATTGAAAGCGTTCGCTGGATATTCGGTGACGGAAGATTTAATGAGACACGCTAAAACCAGTGCGCTCTTCATGCATTGTTTGCCAGCCCATCGCGGTGAAGAAGTTGCAGCTGAGGTAGTCGATGGGCCCACCAGCAGAGTTGTGAAACAGGGGCACAATCGAATGCACAGCGCACGAGGTGCCCTCGCATTCTTGTTAGGGGTGAAGGCATGAGTGTGAAGAATCAGCGCCAACGAATACTGCAACAAATAATTTCGCAACAAGCCGTCACATCACAGACTCAACTTGTCGACCTCATGAGTGATGCCGGCATCAACACCACACAAGCAACCATGTCGAGGGACATGAAGGACCTCGGTGTGGTCAAGGTGCGTGTGGCTGGTGGCGAGAGCGTATTTGCGATACCTGAAATTGAAACTGCTCGTGTGGCACCTCTGGAACAACTCCGCCGCGTGATGGGTGAGTGGGTTGCTGATGTTCAGCACAGCGGTCCCATGGTGGTCGTGCGTACACCGCCTGGTTGCGCGCACGTTGTTGCGTCCGCGCTTGACCGTTCAGGGATGGACGGCTTGATCGGCACGGTTGCTGGTGACGACACAATTTTTTGTATTGCGGAAGAAAAATTAGGTGGCAAGGCGCTCGCTATTCAGTTGCGTGGTCTCGCGGGGTTGGAAGAGGTAGGCAAATGAATTCTGAGAATAAACACCTCTGGCATGGTCGCTTTGAACTAAAAGCCGCAGATGATCTCATGGCGTACACAGAGAGCATCAGTTTCGATCGTCGGCTGTGGCTTGATGACATTACGGGTTCACGTGCCCACGCTCGAATGCTCGGCCATGTTGGTCTGTTGTCCGTCAATGAAGTGGATGCAATCATCCAGGCGTTGGCAACCATCGAAAAGGAAATGTTGAGCAGCGAGTTTCGTTTCCTCGACTCAGATGAGGACATTCACACCGCGATCGAGCGCCGAGTCACCGAGATAGCGGGTGCGGCGGGCGCCAAACTCCACACTGCAAGAAGCCGTAATGACCAAGTGGCAACTGCGTTCAGACTTTGGACTAAGCGAGAGCTCGGGGTGGTGTGTGGTCATATCGCTGATCTGTGTCGAGTATTGCGAGAGAAAGCGGAAACAGCAGGCTTCGGATCAGGCGCCGCATATTTACCTGGATATACACACCTCCAACGCGCACAACCTGTGCTTTTGTCGCACCATCTTCTTGCGCACGGTTGGGCTTTCATGCGCGACATCGAACGGCTCCATGATGCGATTAAGAGATTAAATGTCTCACCACTTGGTGCTGGCGCCCTTGCAGGGACCTCGCTTCCCATTGATCCTGAGTTCACCGCCAAAGAACTCGGATTTGCCAAGCCATTTGACAATTCCTTGGACGCGGTCAGCGATCGTGACTTTGTTGCCGAATCGCTCTCCGCACTGGCTCTAGTAGCGGTCCACCTCTCGCGTCTTGGTGAAGAGTGGGTGCTTTGGACATCTGAAGAATTCGGCTTTGCGAAATTGAATGACGCTTGGGCGACTGGGTCGTCGATGTTGCCGCAGAAGAAGAATCCGGACATCGCGGAATTGGCGCGGGGCAAAAGCGGTCGATTGATCGGCAACCTCACGGGGTTTTTGGCAACAATGAAGTCGCTTCCACTGGCTTACAATCGCGATCTCCAAGAAGACAAAGAGCCGTTATTCGATGCCGTTGATCAGGTTCGTCGCGGCCTAATTGCTATGAGTGGCATGATCTCGACAGCCAGTTTTAACACTGAGCGAATGCAAATCGCCGCTGATCAACCAACCATGGCGGCTACCGACCTTGCTGAATACTTGGTGAGGCGTGGAATTCCGTTCCGGGAATCACATGCAATTGTTGGGTCGATGGTGCGCAAGGTTGTAGACGAAGGCGCACAATTGCGCGATCTGGTTGCTGCCAGTGAGCACTTTGGCGACGATGCACTAGAGCTCTTGAATCCTGGATCGGCTGTGGCAAATCGCAGTTCGCGTGGTGCAGCAGGACCAAACGCTGTTCCCGATCAAGTCGCGAGATACGACGCCGAACTTAAGCGAGTGACTGTCCACTAAACGGCAAGCACTAATCCACCAACCACTTGAGGTCCATGCCGTGGTAGCCAACTAGTGCAAGCGTGTGTTCAGTTGGTGCGTCATCTCGCCAAATCGTTGCCCGCAAATCGGCGGTAGCGCCGGCGGGCTCCATTCTCAACCAGACCAATGGATTCTCGGGTGTGGCATTTGAACCATGATCGCCAAGCGCGGCGCGCACGCCGTCTTTTGTTGCGCTTGGGAAGTACTGCCACGCGATGGAGTGCCAGGCAACCCGCACTCCACTTGAATGGCTACGCAGGCGTCGGTCAATCCAAGTGGCCGCATCTTCTTTGTCCACTTTGTAGTCCGTGGTGCGGGCGATTTCGATTGCCTTTTTGAGTCGTGTGAAACGTTCAATCTGATCGGGCCAAACGAATGAGAGCAATTTCAACGTGTCGGCGTCGTTGTTGACATCGATTGGGAAAACATCACAACCGTGCAGGTCGACAATGCGCGGCGTATCGCCAAGTGGAGCGAACGGTTCAAGCCATCCATCGGCAAAAGTAATCGGTGAACCTTTGGGTCCCGTTGCGCTGAGCGGATTTTCAAATCGGAATGCACCAGCACACAGATTCAGTCCAGCCGACGCCCCCATTTCAAAGAGTTGCACTTCGTGCACCCCGTAGTTGCGGCCCAACCATGAAAGACCGGCAATGAGTGCGCGTGAGCGTCCTGTCTCATTGGTCTGAACGTTTTCTTGCATTGCTGACAAGAGCAGATTTTGCTTCGTAGCGATGGTGTTGAGAGCACTTGCACCGACTTCGGTCGTAGGGGTGCCACCGCATGTCGCATATTGCGCTGCGAGCTCTGGAGCTTGGCCAGCCAGCGCGAGACGATGGAGCCCACTTAAGAGTCGAAGGGGAACAGCGTCGTGCACCGGCCTTCCCTCAACGCTGTGCAAGAGGTCATAGCTAGCGCCACCGGCTCTGTAGTCATCAGCAATAGATTCCAGAACCAGTTTGTAGGTCGGGGCACCAAGTAGTTCCGCCGCCGCTGCCTGCAATGCGATGGCATCAAGCATTGTGGGTTCATTCACTTCATTGGTCACGTCTCGAAACTAGTGCCGATTTCGTGCTCGTTCGCGTGGGACAATTGATGCGTGGATCTGTTAGGTGACCTACGCGCTCGGGGGCTAGTGCACGACTCAACTGACCCAGATGCCTTGTCGGCACGATTAAATAAAGGGCCAGTCGGTGTTTATGTGGGTTTTGATCCCACCGCTGACTCTTTGCATGTTGGGCACTTGCTCGGGCAACTGATGTTGCGGCGTTTTCAAATGGCGGGGCATAAGCCGTTTCCACTCGCTGGTGGTGCTACTGGAATGGTTGGTGACCCATCGGGCCGTAGCGAAGAACGCAATCTCTTGGATGCAGAGACACTTGCCAACAACGTCGCCAAGATCTCACAGCAGCTTCAGCGTCTTCTTGACTTCAGCGGGAGCAATGCAGCCACACTGGTGAACAACGCAGACTGGACCCGCAAGGTCGGGGTACTTGATTTTCTGCGTGATGTCGGCAAGCACATCACTGTTAATCAAATGATGGCTAAAGAATCTGTGAAGAATCGGTTGGCGGGAGAGCAGGGATTGTCATTTACCGAGTTTTCCTACATGCTTTTGCAAGCTAACGACTTTCGTCATCTTTATGAGCATCACAATGTTGAGTTACAGATGGGTGGTAGCGACCAGTGGGGGAACATCACTGCTGGAACCGACCTGATTCGCAAAGCGTTGAGTGGTAGTGGCTATGGACTCACTTGGCCGCTTGTGACTAAGTCAGATGGAACAAAATTTGGCAAGACCGCTGATGGGGCAGTGTGGCTTGATCCTGCACGCACATCGCCGTATCAATTCCGCCAATTTTGGATTCAGCAATCCGACGATGACGCGATCAAATTTGTGCGTCAGTTTTCGCTTGCGTCGTTGTCGGAATGTGAAGCAGTTATCGCCCAGCATCTGGCCGCACCCGAAAAGCGTCTTGCGCAAAAATCAATTGCTGATGAAATGACGGCGCTTGTACACGGCGACGACACCGCTAGAGCTGCCGCTGCTGCGGCTGACATTTTGTTTGGTGGCGATCCAACAACCGCGTCTTCAGATGCGCTTCTCGCAGTGGCGGGTGAAGTTCCTTCATCAACTGTGTCGGCTGCTTCTCTTTCTGATCTCTTTGCGCTGATGCAGAGTTGTGGTCTTGCCACCTCAAATGGTGATGCGCGTCGCACACTTTCCCAAGGTGGTGTGCGCGCCAACGGACAACCACTAACGCCAGACACGGAACTTGCGTCAATACCGCGGTTGCAGGGCCGGTGGGTACTCCTGCGCAAGGGAAAAACGAACTATCACTTGCTCGATGTAGTCGGTTGACCGACGTCTCAGCTCCCGCTGTTGGGAATGAGACACCCAACGGCTAGATTTACTGCTCCCAAGTACGCCCCGGGTTAGTTCCTGAGGCGTGCGCGGACCGAGTTGACTGGCTCTTCCTTAGATGGCTAGAGTCGTCTCTCGTCCCTGTAGGGCCCTTTGGGCTTTGCGCGGAAGTAGGCACCAAGCCCAAAAGGCATGTGCCGCGCCGATCCGGCTTGTCCGGGTTTGCTCCTTGAAAACGGAAGAGAAGACTGAACGCCAGTGCGGGCAATCGATTAATCGATTGCTTGTTAATTCCGGCTGGATACCCATCCAGCCAACACACTTTTAGCCAGAGAGTTATATCTGGCCGCTGGGATGCGTTGGGTAAAGGAGATAATTCCCTCCTCCAACACGCTCATCGAAACGAACGAAGGCCTTCGGGCCGAGTTCTTGACGGAGAGTTTGATCCTGGCTCAGGACGAACGCTGGCGGCGTGCTTAACACATGCAAGTCGAACGGGATCCATGCAGTGCTTGCACTGCGGAAGATCTAGTGGCGAACGGGTGAGGAACACGTGAGAAACCTGCCCTGGATTCTGGGATAACAGCGGGAAACTGCTGCTAATACCGGATATCTTCGGATTGTCGCATGGCGAACCGAAGAAAGTTTTTCGATCCAGGAGGGTCTCGCGGCCTATCAGCTAGTTGGTGGGGTAATGGCCTACCAAGGCATCGACGGGTAGCTGGTCTGAGAGGATGATCAGCCACACTGGGACTGAGACACGGCCCAGACTCCTACGGGAGGCAGCAGTGGGGAATCTTGCGCAATGGGCGAAAGCCTGACGCAGCAACGCCGCGTGCGGGAAGAAGGCTTTCGGGTTGTAAACCGCTTTCAGCAGGGAAGAAAATGACGGTACCTGCAGAAGAAGGTGCGGCCAACTACGTGCCAGCAGCCGCGGTGACACGTAGGCACCAAGCGTTGTCCGGATTTATTGGGCGTAAAGAGCTCGTAGGCGGTTTAGTAAGTCGGGTGTGAAAACTTTGGGCTTAACCCAAAGCCTGCATTCGATACTGCTATGACTTGAGTTCGGTAGGGGAGCGGGG
>JBIIRE010000161.1:0-3152 GCA_044341655.1 Ilumatobacteraceae bacterium
CGCAGGCGTATATCGCTGGTATTTGACATCACGACATGCCTTCACTGCCGCTTCAACGATGTGGTCGGGGGTGGCAAAGTCGGGCTCTCCAGCTCCGAAACCAATCACATTTTCACCTTTGGCCTTTAGTGCCTTGGCTTTTGCATCCACAGCAAGGGTGGCTGACTCGGCGATCGCCGCCAATCGGGTCGAGACTCTTTTCGGTTCGCTTGCGAGGGTCATGGATGCAATGCTTACACAGTGAGCAAGAAAACCCCTCAGGAAATTGTCATCCCAAAAGAACTGCTGCCCAAAGATGGGCGCTTTGGATGCGGTCCCTCTAAAGTCCGGCCCGAACAACTGCAGGCACTGACCACTCGCGGAGCAAAATTGCTTGGAACTTCACACCGCCAAGCCCCAGTCAAGAACCTGGTGGGAAGCGTACGTGATGGTCTGCGATCACTATTCGGCCTCCCCGCTGATTGGGACATCGTGCTCGGTAACGGAGGTTCGACAGTTTTCTGGGATGTTGCAACTTTTGGATTGATTGCCAACCGCAGCCAGCACCTCGTATTCGGTGAGTTCTCATCAAAGTTTGCCGAAGCCGCCGCCGCTGCACCTCACTTAGGAGATCCTGAGGTGATCAGCACTCCACCTGGATCGCACCCGGTTGCCACCGCTTCAGACGTCGATCTGTATGCCTACACCCATAATGAAACTTCAACTGGTGTCGCAATGCCCCTTCGGCGTCCGGCGAACTCTGGAGATGCAATTGTTGCAGTCGATGCAACTTCAGCCGCTGGTGGAATCATGTGGGACCCGACGGAAGTTGATGTCTACTACTTTGCCCCACAGAAGTGTTTCGCAGCCGATGGTGGAATCTGGATTGCCGCATGCTCGCCGAAAGCTGTCGCACGAATTGAGGAGATCCACGCGTCAAAACGCTGGATGCCTGCGTCACTTGATCTGAAGATTGCGCTTGATAACTCCCGATCCAATCAGACATACAACACGCCGGCAGTAGGCACTCTCATCTTGTTTGACGAACAAGTTCAATGGATGAACTCCAACGGTGGACTCCAATGGTGTGCCGATCGAAGTGCCACAAGTGCCTCCACAATTTACGAATGGGCCGAAGCACGCGATTTCGCAACGCCATTCGTTGCCGATCCTGCGATGCGTTCAAACGTTGTTTCCACAATTGACCTTGATGGTGTTGACGCCAACGAAGTTTGTGCCGCTTTACGAGCCAACGGTGTGGTTGATACCGACAGCTATCGCAAGCTTGGACGCAATCAAATTCGTGTCGGAATGTTTCCAGCTATCGACCCAAGCGATGTTGCACAGTTGACACGGTGCATCGATTACGTAGTTGACAATCTCACGGACTGAAAATGCTCGATATCGACGAAATCCTTGAATTCGATGATGCGGTGGCGCGTCGGATTCGAGATTCGGTGATGGTGATTGGACTCACCGGCTGGTTTGATGCAGCCAATGTGGCCACTCGCGCCCTTGGCTGGATGGCAAAGGACGCTCCATCTGGTGTTGTTGCTTCAATTGACCCCGATCCGTTTTTTGATTTCACTCAGCAACGACCCGAGGCATATCTAGACGAGGACGGTGACCGTCAGATTCGCTGGCCAGAGAACGATTTTGAGGTACTCAGGTTCCCTGATTCGATGCGTGATGTGGTGGTGCTAAATGGTGTCGAACCACATGTGCACTGGTCATCCTTTATTCGTTGCATCACTTCGGTCTACGAGCGCCTTGAATCGAGCTTGGTTGTCACCGTGGGTGCGGTTGCGGACGCGGTCCCCCACACCCGGATTCCACAAGTCGTTGGCAGCAGCACAAACGATGACCTGTGTCGGCGCCTCGGGCTGAATCGTCCTCAGTACCAAGGCATGACAGGTATTGCAGGTGTTCTACAGACCGAACTCGATCGCCTGTCGATACCGGCGATTTCTCTGCGTGTTGGAGTCCCCCACTACTTGGGTGGCGCGCAGCATCCGCGTTCGGTCACTGCGTTGTTGCAGCACCTGCAACACGTACTCGGCGTGAAAACAGGCCATGAAAAACTTGGTGGTGAGATTTCACGCTGGCAGGAACTCCACGATTCAGCAGTAGCTGAGGACGAACAGGCGCAACGATATGTCCGCATGCTTGAAGTTGATTTCGACAGACGAATTGAATCTGTGATTCCAACCGGTGATGATCTAGCCGCAGAACTCGAAGAGTTCCTACGCGGCCAGTCGCCAACCGAAGACGACGACTGACGGTTGGCGATTAGCGGCGCTCAAGCCACTTGTTCAGCTAATTGCTTTGAAGCCGAGGTCGAGGTCCGCGAGGATGTCTTCGATTGATTCGAGTCCGACCGAGAGACGCACGAGTCCAGGGTGCACACCAGCAGAAAGCTGCTCTGCCTCAGTGAGCTGGCTATGCGTGGTTGATGCTGGATGAATCACGAGACTGCGCACATCGCCGATGTTGGCCACGTGGCTGTGCAGCTGCAATGCCTCAGCAAACTTCTGCCCGGCATCGCGTCCACCCTTCACGTTGAACGCAATGATCGAACCAAAGCCCTTGCCTGCGAAGTACTTCTTTGCGCGCTCATGCCATGGCGACGACGGCAAACCTGCCCACGAGATGCTCTCAACAGCAGACTGCTTGCCGAGGTAATCGGCAACCTTCTGAGCATTTGACCAGTGGCGATCCATTCGCAGTGAGAGTGTCTCAATGCCCTGCAGGATTGACCACGCATTGAACGGGCTAATCGCCATACCAAGGTCACGTAAAAGCTGCACTCGCGCTTTGATGATGTACGAACCTGGACCAAGTGCCGGCCAGTATGCAAGACCGTGGTACGACGGATCGGGCTCGGTGAAATTCGGGAAACGTCCACTAGTCGAGAAATCAAACTTGCCCGAATCGATGATCGCGCCACCAATTGAGGTGCCGTGTCCAGCGATGAACTTCGTGAGCGAGTGCACAACGATGTCGGCACCCCATTCGATGGGACGAATTCCATATGGTGATGGCACTGTGTTGTCAACAATCAGCGGCACACCAACTTCATGCGCCACCTTGGACACACCCTCGATGTCGAATACGTCGTTCTTCGGGTTTGCAAGCACTTCGCCATAGAACGCTTTTGTGTTCGGACGCGTAGC
>JBIIRE010000054.1:0-10411 GCA_044341655.1 Ilumatobacteraceae bacterium
AGCCGTCTGGCTGAAGCACGCGCAATGATTGACGATCTTGCAGTTACCACCGACATCATTGTTGGATTCCCTGGCGAAACCGAAGATGATTTTGTCCGCACACTTGAAGTTGCCGCAGAAGCAGACTTCGATTCTGCATACACCTTTATCTATTCGCCGCGAGAAGGCACTGAGGCGGCAGGGATGGTTGAACACTTTGTGGATCCAGCAGTGATCGCCGATCGATTCGAGCGCCTGCGCACGGTGGTCGAGCACTCCGCAGTGATCAAACACCAGGCACGTGTCGGGCGCCGCGAGGAAATCATCGTTGAAGGTGCCAGCAGGCGCAACGAGGGTGTGCTTACTGGCCGCACTCGACAGAACAAGCTCGTGCATTTCCCGCACAAGGAAATGCTGCGCCCGGGAACCTATGCATATGTCGATATCACTTATGCGGCTCCACATTTCCTAAAGGGCGAACTGGTGGAGATCACGCATGTGCCCACCCACAAAGTGCGCGTGCCGTTGCTCTCCGTGTCGTGACACATCCCCCGGTAGTAATTCTCGGCCCCACTGCCAGCGGAAAATCCGATGTGGCGATGCATGTGGCACAGATGGTCACGGGCACTGAGATAATCGCCGTTGACGCGATGATGGTTTACGAAGGCATGGACATCGGCACTGGCAAGCCGACACTTGCTGATCAAAAACAAGTGCCCCATCATTGCCTCGATCTTGCAGATGCCTCAATGCGCTTCACGGTGGCTGACTTTCAACGCCATGCGAATGAGGCGCTCACATCGATCGCCTCACGTGATGGGTATGCGTTATTGGTGGCTGGTACGGGTATGTATCTACAAGCGGTGATTGATGGCTTTACTTTGCCTGGCGAGTTCCCTGAGATTCGTGCAGAGTTGGAGTTGCTGCCTTCATCGGAACTTTTCGCGCGCCTTAGTGATGTTGATCCTGATGCTGCAACCAAGATTGAACCCACTAATTCGCGTCGACTCGTTCGCGCTCTAGAAGTGTGTCTCGGAAGTGGTCGCCGCTTCAGCTCGTTTGGGCCCGGAGCAAATGTCTATCCACCGACTGAGTTTCTTCAGATTGGAATTCTCTGGCCGCGAGCTGAACTCGCGCGCCGAATTGAGTTTCGCGTTCACTCGATGATCGAGGCGGGCTGGGTTGAGGAAGTAAGGCAATTGCTGGCGATGCCCGCGCCGATGTCGCTCACCGCGCGCCAGGCGCTCGGCTACAAAGAACTCATTTCCCACTTGGAGGGACACTTGTCCCTCGACCAAGCGGTGGCTGAGACCATATTGCGCACCAGACAATTTGCGGTTAGGCAGGAGCGGTGGTTCCGCCGTGATCCGCGTATTGATTGGGTAAATGTTGACGCAGGTGAAAACCTGGTCGAACAAGTGGCGCCGAAGGTGTTGAATTGTCTTGGGCGCAACTAGACAGGAAGCAATGACCTTCACCCTCACCAAGCATCACGGTCTCGGCAATGACTTTCTGGTGTTCGACCTCGCTCAGACTGATGCGTCGCTGAATTGGTCTGAACGCGCACGGCGCTGGTGTGATCGTCGTTTTGGTATTGGCGCAGATGGATTACTTGTGCTCGATCGTCGTGCGGAGCCAAAACTAGTCATGACCCTCTATAACGCCGATGGCTCGCGCGCTGAGATGAGTGGCAATGGAATTCGGTGCTTGGTGCAAGCGGCGTACATGGCACAGGCGTGTGTTGGCGAAGTCACTTTTGAGGTGATTACCGACGCCGGTTTGCGAATTGTCACTGTGTCAGATGGTCCTGATCCGCGAGTAATTGAAGCGTCCGTTGCGATGGGCACCATCAGTGACCTGAACCCGCCAACTGATTGGCACTTCTTAGGTGTTAATCCCGATCGTCCCGTGCGCCATGTCAGCCTTGGTAACCCGCACTCGGTGGTTGGAGTAGATGATGTGACCGCTGTGCCGCTGCAGGAGCTTGGCCCAAAGGTTCCAAATGTGAATCTCGAAATTGTTGCAGCCGGCCCCGAAGATAACGCCGTGACCATGCGTGTTCACGAACGCGGATCGGGAATCACGATGGCGTGTGGCACTGGTGCGTGCGCAGTTGCAGAAGCCGCCTTGGTTTGGGGTTTTGTTCCACCAGGTACGCCCGAAGTAATCGTCCATATGGACGGAGGCGACGCAAAAGTGCGCCTCGATCTCGCCTCGCGTGTGGCCACACTGATTGGTCCCGCTGAGTACATCGCGACCTTTACGGTTCCTGCGTGAGCACTCCGTATCAGGAAGCACTCGGCCAGACGCTCATTGAGCGCACACATCGTGAACGCATCGTGATTGTTGGAGTCACTTTGCCTGGGATGACCGATGATGAAACCGAAGAAAGCATGGATGAACTCGCCATGCTTGTGGACACTGCTGGAGCCGACGTAGTAGCTCGGCTTGTGCAGCGTCGAGATGCACCTGATCACACTTGGTATGTGGGCAAAGGTAAAGCCCAGGAACTCAAAGAAGTGTGTCTCACGGTGGATGCTGACACGGTCGTGTTTGATAACGAGCTCACGCCGGCACAGCAGTACAACTTAGAAAAAATGTTGGGTCGTACCGCGCTTGATCGCACGGCAGTGATTCTCGACATCTTCGCCCAGAATGCACACACGCTTGAAGGCAAAGCCCAGGTAGAGCTTGCACTGTTGCGCTACCGCTTGCCGCGATTGCGGCGAGGCATTTCAGGCAACCTCTCACAGCAAGCTGGTGGAATCGGCACCCGCGGCCCTGGTGAAACCAAACTCGAAGTCGATCGTCGTCGCATCATGCGGCGAGTAACCAAACTTGAAGCCGATCTGCGAGCACTTCAAGGCACCAGGCATCTGCAGCGCAAGAGTCGAAGCAAAAGTGGACTCGGCAATGTCGTGATTGTTGGCTACACCAACGCCGGTAAGTCAACCCTGTTGAATCGTCTCACAAATGCTGGAGTGCTCACCGAAAACCGACTCTTCGCCACGCTGGACCCCACGACGCGCCGTCTTGCAATGCCTGGCGGTGAGACCGTGTTAATCACCGACACCGTGGGTTTTGTGCGCAACCTTCCCCACGGACTCGTAGAGGCCTTCAAGAGCACGCTTGAAGTTGCTGCCGAGGCAGAGCTGTTGGTGCATGTTGTAAATAGTGCGGCTGCTAATCCTGAAGCCCAGATTGATGCTGTGCGAGTGGTTTTGGAAGAAATTGGTGCCGACACCGTGCCCGAATTGTTGGTGTTCAACAAATCCGATCTCGATCCAGTTACGGCAGAACGATTGGTAGAAGACCACCACGGCTCGGTAGCTGTTTCGGCAATAACAGGCGACGGTATTGAAACCTTCCTGCGCACTTTGGGAGACCGGGTGCGGTCACTCACTGTTGTGCATGAACTTTTGATCCCTTACGAACGCGGTGACGTGCTCGCCTCGGTGCATCGAGAGGGCGAAGTGGTTTCCACAGTTACCGAGGATTCTGGTGTGCGTGTGCGGGCAAGGCTCAGCGATGCTTCCGCAGGGCGTCTTGCGGAGTTCATAACCACAGCGCAGAGTTCGTCACCAGGATGAAGTCGTAGTATCAAAGAGTCATGGCGTCTTCAGAGGGATTCGTTCCACCCCCATATCCATACGATCGTCTTGACAAGTTCGCGCCATTGGCAAAAGCACACGAAGGGGGAGTGGTTGATCTCTCGGTAGGCACCCCGTGTGATCCACCACCGGCCTCGGTGATTCGCGCGCTAGCTGAATCCAACTCCGAACGCGGCTATCCACCGAGTATTGGCACTGAACCCTTGCGCAAAGAAATTCGGGCTTGGATCCATCGCCGTTTCGATATCGATGTGCCACTCGGACAGATCGCTGCGTGCGTTGGGACGAAGGAGTTTGTCGGCACAACTCCGCATTGGTTGCGATTGCGAACGCCATCTAAAGACACAGTGCTCTATCCGGCGGTTTCTTATCCCACTTATGAAATGGGTGCGATCCTCGCTGGCTGTCGCGCAGTTGCAGTGCCACCAAATGCCAAAGGTGGGCTGGATCTTGATTCGATCTCGGCCGATGATGCCAAGCGCGCCTTGATGATCTGGTCCAATAGTCCGTCAAATCCGACCGGTGCGCTAGATGATCTTGAAGCGGTCGCTGTGTGGGGCCGCAAACACGGTGTGCCCGTGTTTAGTGATGAGTGTTACGTGGAATTTCTGTGGAACAGCCCGCCGCGCAGCATCTTGCAACACGGCCTTGATGGTGTTGTTGCTGTGCACTCACTTAGCAAACGTTCAAATCTCGCTGGATTACGCGTTGGCTTCTATGCCGGTGATGCAGAAATTGTTGAGTATCTAAAAGAGGTTCGTAAGCATGTTGGCATGATGGTGCCAGGACCTGCCCAAGCTGCAGGTGTGGCGGCATTGATTGATGACGATCATGTTCATGCTCAACGCGAGATTTATCAGCGCCGTCTTGAATACATGGCCAATGTGCTCGGCAAATGGTCAGGGCTGCAAATTGATCTACCTGCTGGTGGCTTTTATCTGTGGTTCAACGCCGGCGATGCATGGGAATTTACCGAGCGCCTCGCGCGCGAAGGTGGAGCCTTGGTGAGCCCGGGTGATTTCTATGGCACTGGTGGCAGTGACAAAATTCGAGTAGCGGTAGTGCAACCCGATGCGCGACTGCAACTTGTAGCGAAGCGCCTTGGCGTTTAGAAGCGGCGAATAACAGTTACGACTTTGCCGTAGATGACTACTTCGTCATCTTTGAAGACCATGGGTTGTAGGCGTGGGTTGGATGGCACGAGTGTGATCGAGCGACCCTTTTGCTTGAAGGTCTTCACCGTGGCTTCCTCTTCGCCGCCGATGCCGGCAACAACGATGTCGCCGTTTTCGACATTCGGCTGTTGCCGCGCAACTACAAAGTCACCGTCGAAGATTCCCGCATCGATCATTGAATCACCACGTACACGCAACATGAAGAGTTCGCCGTCACCAGTGAAGTCCATCGGCAGGGGATAGATCTCTTCGATGTTTTCCTGAGCGAGCACATCTGTGCCGGCAGCAACATCGCCAACGAGCGGCACATGCTTGGTTGGGCGCCGATCCATCGCGACTCCGCTGCTGGTCTCAAAGCGGACTTCCATCGCGCGTGGTTTGGTGGGGTCGCGGCGCAGATAGCCAAGTTTTTGGAGAGTTGCGAGATGGGTGTGCACGGTGGCTGGGCTGTTCAATCCGATGGCCTCACCGATTTCGCGTACCGACGGGGGAAAGCCCCGCTCGCGCATGTTCTGGTCGATGAATTCGAGGATGCCGCGCTGGCGGTCGGTGAGCTGGTTCTCGGTCATGGGTCCAATCGTACGCTTGTTCGCCCCATGGGTCAAACACCTGTTCGTGGAACAGGTGTTCGCCTTAGTTTGCAAGGGTTCCGAGAAAATTTAAACCTGGGGGTTGACAAGCGAACAGGTGTTCGCCACACTGAATACGAACGGATGTTCGGTTCTCCGATACACCCCTCACCTAGAAAGTTCGCAAAGCCCAGCCCGAGGAGCCCACAAGGCGAATCGGCACCAGCAAAGGAGATCCCCCATGGCAGTAGCACTTCACCCACACGGTGCGCCCGCAGGCATCATCAATCGCCGGGCGTCAGTTCCCACCACCTACCGCTCTGGTGGTGCAGGTGGCCGGATTTCGAGTGTCCGCTCCGCTCGAGATTCCGGTCACCTTCGGGTCGTCGCGGGAGTGGCAGCAAGTCGACCAGCTGCCACTCCTGCGGTCTATCGCCGCCGCCGTTTGGTTCTTGGTGGCATCGTCGCAGCTCTACTGGGTGCAATCGTCGGCATCGGTATTGTCGGCGAAGCAGAGGCGGATATGGCCACCGTTGCAAACATGTCAGCACCGAAGTCGATCATTGCTCAACCAGGGGACACCCTGTGGGCGATCGCTCGCCGGATTGTTCCCGAGGGCAACATCGTCGAACTCGTTGACGAGCTCGTGCGGATCAATGGTCAAACTATCCAGGCCGGCCAGGTAGTCCGCCTGCCTGGTTGAGGCCCTGGATAGCCTTTAGGTCGTTGCATTGTCCTGTTTGCCCCTCGGATGACACCAAAGTCATAGATTCCCGCGCTGCTGAAGATGGCGCGGCGATTCGCAGACGCCGAATGTGCCCGGAATGCTCTCATCGATTCACCACCTACGAACGGCTCGAAGAAGCTCCGCTCATGGTCGAAAAGCGCGACGGCACCAGGATTCCGTACGATCGGCAAAAAGTTGTGAGCGGCGTGATCGCAGCGTGCAAAGGTCGCCCGGTCACACTCGAGCAAATCGATGCTCTCGCCGATGCAGTAGAGGAAGAAGCACGTTCGGTGAACGGCGATGTTCCAACTTCGCAAATTGGTATGGCGGTGTTGGAGCGTCTGCGCGAAATCGACGAAGTGAGTTATGTGCGGTTCGCGAGTGTCTACAAAAACTTCGACGACGCTGCAGACTTCAGGCGCGAGCTCGCGCTGTTAAAGAAGAATCAGTAGTTACTGCGCACGCAGATATCGCGTGTAGAAGTAACCGTTCTCTTCAAGTAAGTGCGCCACCTGCCAACGCGAGATTTGTTCGTTCATCTCTTGAACCAAACGCGCGCCTGATCCACCCAATAAAAGCGGGGCAATCGTGAGGTTTATCTCATCGACAAGATCGGCTTCAAACATCGCCGCATTCAGCGTCGGCCCACCTTCAAGCTGCACGAAGTCAGCATCGAGTGCGGAGATCGCGCGATGAAGATCAAGTGCATCGCGCCCTTTGCGCAACGATTCAACTGGTACCTCGGGCGCCGATTCGCAAGTGATTACAAAACCTGCGCCAGATGTGAAGAGTTCGCTATCGAAGTCCAAGTTGCACGAACGCGTAACTACTCCGATGCGTTGCCCTGGTTTTTTTGGTGCTCGGTACCCTTCGGCGTTCACAGTGGTAGCGCCAACCACGATTACATCGGCCGCAGCGCGCAACGTTCGCAGTACGGCGCGGTCGGTGTCAGATCCCATGGCGCCCGATGTGCCGTCAAGCGAAGTGGATCCATCAAGCGAAGTGATCATGCACAACCCAACGTGTGGCCGACCATTGGCTCCGCGACGAGGCACTGCGTAGAACTCCTCGAGGTTTACAGGTGTCGCGTTTTTGTCCAATGGGAGCAAGGCGCGCAGCATGCCCCCAAAACTACCCGTGCGCATGGTCACAAGCGATGTGGAAAAGCACTTGTTATCAACAGGGCTACGTGGTTTATCCACCGCATTGTGCACAGCCATTTCCCCAGAAAAAGACCGAAATTCACAGCGTTGTCCACTTCCATTCCACAGCCATTTGTACCTAGTTTGTGCCTGCAAACTGGTAGCGACATCCGCGTTGCGGATGAAGGTGGTCGACATCGCTCGGGGCTGGGCGGTCCCGAACCTGCGGCGTTGGATGTCGCTATCAGACTCTCGAAAAAGGGGGCTCCGCGTGGGGGTTTGCTTATACACCGCCACATCGGCCAAGTGAGGGAGCGATCACGAAAAATTGTCATGTTGGGAGACACCAATACCGTTGACACACTGTAAATCCCAATGGTGTAATACATACCCACCGATTGTGGGTGAAAGCCCGTAAGTGGGACGATGACCACAAGATGTTGTGGTCGCAGGGGGAGGTCCCTAAAGCCTCTCCTGGCGACTTCGCAGCGTGTTCAACGCCTCGAGGTAAGCCCGAAGTTCGCAAATTAAGACCACCAAAATCCGCCTAGAAGATCACTGAAAGAGAGCCCAAAATGTCCATCGCGCCCGATCGACTCGCCATCGGAATCAACCGCCACTTCACCCACGCAGGTGTTCATCCCTATGACCAGGTGCAGTGGGAAAAGCGTGATGCTCGCATCTCAAACTGGAAAGACGGCTCGGTGGCATTCGAACAGCTCGGCGTGGAGTTCCCCGCAGGCTGGTCACTGAACGCCACGAACATCGTTGCCCAGAAATACTTCCGTGGCACGCCAGGCACCCCAGAGCGCGAATCATCACTGCGCCAAGTTATTGATCGTGTTGCTAACACAATCACTGAGTGGGGTATTGAAGGCGGTTACTTCGTCGACACCGATGAGGCTGAGGCATTCCGCGATGAACTCAAGTTCATCCTTGTAACCCAGCGGGCCGCATTTAACAGCCCCGTGTGGTTCAACATCGGCGTTAAGGGTGTGCCGCAGCAGGCGAGCGCGTGCTTCATCCTCGCAGTCGAAGACAAAATGGATGCGATCTTGAACTGGTACCGCGAAGAAGGCGTGATCTTCAAGGGTGGTTCGGGTGCAGGTATCAACTTGTCGAAGATTCGTTCCAGCAAAGAGCATCTCGAAGGTGGCGGAACAGCTTCGGGCCCCGTGTCGTTCATGCGCGGTGCGGATGCATCAGCCGGCACGATCAAGAGCGGTGGCAAGACCCGTCGTGCAGCGAAGATGGTCATCTTGAACGTCGAGCACCCAGACGTTGAAGAGTTCATCTGGTGCAAAGCCAAAGAAGAGCGCAAGGCTCGCGTGCTTCGCGACGCTGGTTTCGACATGGATCTTGATGGTTCCGATTCGTTCTCAATTCAGTATCAGAACGCCAATAACTCCGTGCGAGTGACCGACGAGTTCATGCACGCCGTTGTGGAAGATCGTGACTGGAATCTGAAGGCAGTCACCAATGGCGATTCCGTGAAGACCGTGCGTGCGCGTGATCTGTGGCGCGAGATCGCTACCGCGGCGTGGGAGTGCGCAGACCCGGGCCTGCAGTTCGACACCACGATCAACAAGTGGCACACCGCGCACGCATCGGGCCGCATTAATGGCTCGAATCCGTGCTCGGAGTACATGCATATTGACAACTCTGCGTGCAACCTTGCTTCGCTCAACTTGCTCAAGTACCTCGATGACAACGATCGTTTCGATGTTGAGGCATACAAGCATTCAGTTGAAGTGATTTTCACTGCACAAGAAATTCTTGTAGGCCGTGCTGATTACCCAACCGAGAAAATCGGCGACAACAGCCGCAAGTTCCGCCAGCTCGGAATTGGTTATGCAAACCTCGGCGCGTTGTTGATGGCGCTCGGCTACCCATACGACTCAGACGAAGGTCGCGCATGGGCCGCAGCAATCACTTCACTCATGACGGGCCATTCATATGCCACAAGTGCTCGCACCGCGAGCCGCATGGGGCCATTCGCTGGCTTTGCTGAAAATGAGCGTTACATGTTGAACGTGTTGCGCCAGCACCGTGATGCCGCGTATGAGATCAGCAACACAAACGTGATCCAAGAAGATCTTCTCGTGGCATCGCAGCAAGCTTGGGAGCAGGCAGTTCGCGACGGCGAAGAGTATGGCGTGCGTAACAGCCAAGCCTCGGTGCTTGCACCAACCGGCACCATCGGATTGATGATGGACTGTGACACCACCGGCATCGAGCCAGACCTTGGTCTTGTCAAGATCAAGAAGCTCGTTGGTGGCGGCACGATGTCGATCGTGAACCAGACCATTCCGCGCGCACTCGTGCGTCTTGGTTACTCACAAGATCAGATTGACGCGATCGTGAGGTACATCGACACCGAGAAGTCAATTCTCGGAGCGCCAGCTTTGAAGCCCGAGCATGTTGCAGTGTTCGCTTGCTCAATGGGTGACAACACGATTCACTACAAGGGTCACGTGCGCATGATGGGTGCGGTGCAGCCGTTCATCTCTGGCGCAATCTCCAAGACCGTGAACATGCCAGAAGAAGCAACGATCGAAGAGATCGAAGCACTGCACTTGCTGTCATGGGAGCTCGGCTTGAAGGCCGTTGCCATCTACCGTGACAACTGCAAGGTTGGTCAGCCGCTTTCAACTGCGAAGAAGGAAGACGACTCAGCAGACTCAAAGGTCGAGGCAGCAGTGGCACCGGTGGAGCGTGTGATTGAGCGCATCGTCACCCAACCGGTACGCCAGAAGTTGCCGCGCAGCCGCAAGGGCCGCACCTTTGAGTTCCGCGTTGCGGATTGCAAGGGATTTGCCACCATCGGCGAGTACGACGACGGTCGCCCCGGTGAGGTGTTCCTCACAGTTTCCAAGCAGGGTTCAACTCTGAGCGGAATCATGGACGCTTTCGCCAAGAGCATCTCTTACGGCTTGCAATACGGCGTGCCGCTGCGGGCTTTTGTTGAGGCTTTCGTGAACATGCGATTTGAACCAGCTGGAATGACCGACGATCCAGACATCCGTATCGCTTCGTCGATCATGGACTATCTCTTCCGTCGCCTCGCACTTGAGTACCTAACCGTCGAAGAGCGTGCTGAACTGAGCATCTTCTCGGTCTCTGAGCGCCTGCAGCCAACACTGCCCGGTGTTGAAGAGTCAATGGTTGAAAACCAGATGGGCACTGAGGTTGTTGCTGATCCGAAGTC
>JBIIRE010000162.1:0-3124 GCA_044341655.1 Ilumatobacteraceae bacterium
ACACCGGTAGTACTCTCAAATTGTGCCCAAGTTTGATGTCGTTAATTTGAAGCGTCTATTGCGTCGCGGCATGAGGCGCACCGAGAAGGCGCCAGCGCGCAAACTCTTGGTGCAAAACACCTTGCAGGTTGCCGCAATGTGGGGCATTGCGGTCGTGCAGCCGATCCTTGGAATACTCGGGGAGAACACCGAAACGTTTCTTAAATTTCGTATTACGGGCCGTTCGGTCCTGCTGCTGGCATTGCTGTTTACCTTCGTGCCACCAATTCTTGCCCTCATCGTCGAGGCTGCATTGTTGCGAGTCCGTAAGGCTCTGCATGTGGTCCACCTTGGCGCCATTGGAGCACTTGGCCTAGTCACCACACTGCAAGTAGCGAAGTTCTATTTGAAGCTTGAAAGTTCAATTCAGGTGCTTGTAGCGGTCTTACTTGCAGCTGGCCTTGTTTTGGCTGCTGCGTCCGTGCGGGGAGTCGGGGATTGGTTACGGATCCTCGCGGTAGTGCCACTCATCGCAGTGACAATGTTCGTTTTTAATTCCCCAGCCGGTCGCTATGCGAGGGGAGCAAAAGTTGAGGCATATGAAGTGAAGACGGGAAACACGCCGATCTTTTATGTGATGTTCGACGAGTTTCCAGTCGCTGCACTTCTGAACAAAGACGGCACCATCGATGCCGATCGATTCCCTAACTTTGCCCGCCTTGCATCAACGTCAACTTGGTACCGCAACTTCACAACCACCGCGGAAACCACCGATCTCTCCGTGCCCGCCGCGATGTCTGGCACTTATCCGAAGGTC
This sequence comes from Ilumatobacteraceae bacterium, assembly GCA_044341655.1. Taxonomy (GTDB): domain Bacteria; phylum Actinomycetota; class Acidimicrobiia; order Acidimicrobiales; family Ilumatobacteraceae; genus CAIYHK01. The sequence continues at coordinate 797 of JBIIRE010000162.1, forward strand.
AAGCAGAGCTTTACCTATGTTGATCATCCTGACAATCTCTTCACTTGGCTGGGTGGTAGCTACAAAATGAACTCGTTTGAGTTTTTGTCCGAGATGTGTCCGCCCAATGTCTGTAGTTCATCAAATGCCATCAATGCAGATACCAAAGTCAAAGAAGAGGCACAGTGGAGGGGCTTTGCGAGCGAGATGCGCGATGTCTTTGGGCAGCGCTTAGACCTCACCAAAGAAAATGAGTATGACGCTGTGAACGCAGCGGCCGCCCAGACTGACACTGCACCAGTTGTGCCCACTTCCAGCACCTCAACTACCACCACAATCGATTCCACTACCACGACCGCCAGCGGCGAAGAGCCCGTGAAAGTTGTGAACATTCCATTTCTTGCTCAGATTCAGCCGGGTCGTTGGCGGCAATGGCTTGATGCGATCCCTGAAGATCCAACTGGCACGTTGAATTTCATCCATTCGTTGCTGCCGCACCAATCATGGGTTTTCTACCCAGATGGGTCGCCATACCAGCTCGTTGGCCAGGAGCAATTTGAAGGCGAGACTGACTGGGAAACCAAAGTGCGTGAACAACGCATGATCTTGCAGACCCAGTTCGTGGACAAGTTGGTCGGCTTGTTGTTAGACAAACTCGAGAGCAATGATGCCTATAAGAATTCACTTGTCGTGATTCAAGCTGACCACGGTGTGTCCCTTGATCCGGGATACTCGCACCGCTTCATCTCTGGTGATTACGCAAACGCGCCCGACATCATCTACGCACCGCTGTTTATTCACGCACCGGGACAAACCAAAGGCGTGATCTCTGACGCCAACGTAGAAAATGTTGACGTGCTTCCGATCATGGCGGACCTTCTAGATACAGAAGTGCCATGGGAGATGGACGGGATGCTGCCCGAGGAGAAGAAGGGGAAGCGGGCGCAAACAAAGACCGTCATCTTGAACCCGAAGCCATATGACATTGCCCCTCGGCCCGAGAAACTTCTCACCTATGACGCGAAGGAGATCCAGCAGGCGATGTTCGCACGCATCCCCGATGGAGCTGATGCAACCAATTACCTGGACATGCTCTACGGCGACACCCCACACCATGGATTGATCGGCGAAGAACTCAATATCTCGGGATTGCCAACATGCGAGTGTGAGTTGAAGATCGATAGCGACCTTGCGCACAAGGACAATCCACTTCTCTATATACGAGGTGATGCTCCGGGATTATCCGATGGCGATTGGGTGGCATTTTTGGTGCATGGTCGAATCAGTGGTTTGTCTCAGGTGTTCACCCGCGACGGCAAAACGATGTATGCAACGCTTGTCTATCGCGAAGATTATGGAGACGATTGGTCGATACCAACCGCTGCACTAATTGATGCGCAGGGTCAACTTGTCCAGCAAGTTCCGTTGAACTAAGAGTCTTGACTCAGGCGTTCGCGAGTTCGGCGTCAAGAGCATTGAGCGCCTTCACGAGCTCACCTGGCAACTTTGCACCGAATGCTGCGTAGTGGTCACGAATTTGTGGGATCGCAGCCTTCCAGCCGTCTTTGTCTACGGAGAGGATTGCATCCATGTCATCGGCGCGAACATCAAGACCCGTGGTGTCTATGTCTTGCGGAGCAGGAAGGAATCCGATTGGAGTTTTGGCAGCATTCGCTTTGCCCTCTACGCGGTCAAAGATCCACTTGAGAACACGACTGTTTTCACCGTATCCAGGCCATAGGAAACGACCATCCTCATCGCGGCGGAACCAGTTGACGAAAAAGATCTTCGGCAACTTGCTGGCATCGGTGGAATTGCCGATCTTCAGCCAGTGAGCGAAGTAGTCGGCCATGTTGTAGCCACAAAATGGAAGCATCGCCATTGGATCAAAGCGCAAGTTGCCAACAGCACCGGCCTGCGCTGCAGTGGTTTCAGACGCCATGATCGAACCAAGGAACACGCCGTGTTGCCAGTTGAATGCTTCAGTCACAAGCGGCACAGTTGTGCGACGACGGCCACCAAAGAGAACAGCTGAGATTGGAACACCGGCTGGATCCTGCCATTCGGAACCAATTGACGGGCATTGTGATGCTGGCGCCGTGAAGCGGGCATTTGGATGCGCGGCGGGGGAGTCCGACTCAGGAGTCCATGCATTGCCACGCCAGTCGGTAGCCCGCGCTGGAGCATCTTCGCTCATGCCTTCCCACCAAACGTCACCATCTGGTGTGAGAGCGGTGTTCGTGAACAAGCAGTTGCCCCACAGTGTTTCCATTGCGTTGGCATTTGTGTCGTAGCCGGTACCAGGTGCGACACCAAAGAATCCAGCCTCAGGATTGATTGCGTACAGCT
>JBIIRE010000078.1:0-7707 GCA_044341655.1 Ilumatobacteraceae bacterium
CGCACTTGAGTACCTAACCGTCGAAGAGCGTGCTGAACTGAGCATCTTCTCGGTCTCTGAGCGCCTGCAGCCAACACTGCCCGGTGTTGAAGAGTCAATGGTTGAAAACCAGATGGGCACTGAGGTAGTTGCTGATCCGAAGTCGATCCCATCGGCTGACGAACTCGCAGTTTCAATCGAGCTTGGCGTGGCACCAACCGCGGGTCGCAACGACCACACACCAGGCCTTGGTACTGCGCGTCACTCGGATGCGCCGATGTGCATGCAGTGCGGTGTGCAGATGATGCGCGCTGGCTCATGCCACGCTTGCCCGTCGTGCGGCTCAACCTCGGGTTGCAGCTGAGCGGTAGTTAGTCAACAAAAAAGGCCCCGAGCGCAATGCTCGGGGCCTTTTAATTTGTGGGCTACTCCGCTTCTGCAGCAGCGAATGCAGCGGTGATGATCTCCATCATCTTGTCGGTGAGTGAACCAATGTCAGGATCAATAGCGATCAAGTTGGTTGACACCGCGATGGTTACATCAAGATCAGGAGCGAACAACGCCTCCGAACGGAAGCCAGGAACTCCGCCGCCATGGCTGTAAACCTTGGCCGATGATTTGGTTCCAACGCTGACACCAAGGCCGTAGTCCGAGTATGCCGATGGCTTTAGAAACTCAGCCAGTTCGTCATCGGTGACCACGGTGGTGAACAGCGAGCGGAAGATGCGTGCAACGTCATCGGCTTGAGCTTCAATGCCGCCACCGGTCCAGCCTGCCGAACGCAAGACAGCTTGTGGAGCCACCGTTACGTCATAGAAATCACCAACTGCAGCCTCTTCACGGTATGGCTGGTAGCCAGGAAGCAGGTCGATCGCGGCCTTCAACTCACCTTGGACATAACCGGCAACACCATCTTCTGGTGAATACACGGTCGGCGCGAGATACGCATCGGATGCATCAACTGGTTCAAACAGCCTTGTGCGCAAGAGTTCTTCAGCGGTCTTGCCGGTCACCTTTTCAACAACCAAGCCTGCAACAACGTGACCAACTGTGTTGTAGAGGTAGTCGCCACCGGGTTCGTATTGTGGACCGCGCTTGACTGCCCACTCAACAATCTCTTCTGGCTCATAAGGCGTCTCCATGCGCAGGCTCGACTGAATGTAGAACTCAGGGTCGAATGCGAATTCCGCGAACCCGTCGGTGTGATTCAAGATCTGGCGGATGGTGACCTTGTCGCCGTAGTCGACGCCTTCCCATACGTATCCTTCGGCCCATCCAGCACCCAGGTAGGTAGAGACTGGTTCATCGAGCTCGATCAAGCCTTCGTCTACTAGCTGCAGCACTACTGCAGAAGTCATGGTCTTGGTGATTGAGCCAAACCGGTAGTGGTCGGTAACGGCCGCAGCTTGATCGGCTGCAACATCGCTCATACCAACGGCCAGAGTGCGCTCGATGACTCCACCGTCACCATCGGGGAACAGGACCGCCATAGTGAGGCCCGGTGCACCAGAAGAGTCGAGGAATTCCTCGGCGGCGGTTTCAATCTCGGCCATTGCGGCGTCGATGTCGAGCGGTGGCGTGGCTTCATCCCCTGAAGAGCCACACGCGGAAAGCACGAGGGCCCCCGCGAGTCCGAAGCCCCCTATTAAGCGGCGCCAGTTGTTAACCATGATTTCCCCTTTTGTTCTCAATGAACATACCCTCAAGTGCAGGCTGGATACTGAAAAGTGCCAAGGCGATTGGAATTGGTAGCCCCCGATAATGGGCTAAGTTGCCTCTGTGAAATAAGAAAAACTCTCTATCCAAAAAGTTTTGGTAAGTGTCGGAGTCTGCCTTGGTTTGATGATCGTCGCGTCATCATCAGTACAGGCTGAGGTCACTATTCCAGTGGAGTCATTTACTGGCGCGAATGCGGTTAGCGATAATTGGATTGCTGGCGGTTTTCCGAATAGCGCATGCCTTACGGCGGGCAACGATTTAGCTCGAACCCCTATTCCTGGATGCCAAATGCCACGCATTGATGAGATCGGAAGCGGTGTTTTTCGCTTGACGTATGCTGACTACGACCAATCGGGGTACTTGCTGTACAACTCTCCACTCCCTTCCGGCGATGGCCTTGATGCATTTTTCTATGCGTCGCAGTGGGGTGGCGATGGCGCTGATGGACTCGCCTTTTTCTTCACGGATGGTGAATACGAGTTAACTGCACCTGGTGGTAATGGCGGCTCGCTTGGGTACGCGGCGAAGTTTGCCGGGGATCCGGACGCCCAAGAAGGCGTTGCCCACGCCCTTTTGGGAATCGGCTTCGACACTTATGGAGCATTCCATAGTTCATATTCTGATGGCAATGGTTGCACGGGTGGGGCCGGTGGGACTGAAAACCAAGTAGTTGTTCGTGGTGCTGGAAATGGCCTTGATGGCTATTGCTACATCGATGGTGTGGACTTGACGCCAATGGGAATTTCATTGTCTGGTGACAGCCGTGAGGAGGCAGCGCACCTGATCCGAGTTCGTGTCGACTCTGCCAAAGTTGCCGAACGTAAAGTCCGAATCTTTATCGATGGAGCACGCGTGCTGACAGTTGACCTGCCAGAGGAGTTCCTCGCCGCTGAAACCGTGAAGTTCGGATGGACCGCTGGTACCGGTGGGTTTACCAACTATCACGAGATATGGGGAGCAACTGTTCGGGTCATACCCGAATCAATTGATTTTGAGTATGAAGCTCCAACTCTCGAAGATGACCTCGAGGCAATTTCGAGCACCACGACGCAAGTCACTGAGGAAACTCTGGTAGCGACTGGCGCCCAAACCAATCATCAGCCGCTCTTTGGACTGTTGGCACTGTCATTGGGGTTCGCATTGGTCGGTTTCGGCCGTCGGCGTCGACTCGGCTAGGCGTTCCAACGCAGCCCAATCTACGAAAAACTGTTTCGTAAAGATCGGTAGTGTCTTTGCGGGGGTAGTTATGACGCGACCAACTGCAATGGATGAGCATTTCGTTCATCAAATTCCAGAACTCCTACCTGGTGTCGTCACACCCCACCCGCACTGGCGCGAAAGCTACTTCTTTGACATCCACGACCCATCGGGTGATGGTGACGTGGTGTTCCTCACGATGGCGCATTATCCGGCTCGTGAATACATGGACTCGTTACAGATGGGGCGGGTTGACGGTGTGCAGCTATTGAGTCAACAGATGCGCCCATACGACGGTGATCCGCACACCACAGCGGTTCCTGGCGTGCGGGTTGAGGTAATCAAACCATGGGAAGAACTTCGCCTTTGGGCCGATCCAGATGTGTGCGCAATTGGAATGGACCTCACCTTTAAGGCCCGCACCCAGGCTTATGGTCTGCGCAGGGGCACAATGCACGCCAGCGACGGAGTGGTGTGGGACCAGAGCCACATCTTGCAATCGGGCATTTACAACGGCACTTACACAGTCGGTGGTGTGACACGAAAAGTTGACGGTTGGTTAGGGCAGCGTGACCATTCGTGGGGTATCCGTGAACACGGTCGGTGCCCATTGTGGTTGTGGTTTCAGATCCAGCTCGAAGACGGAATGCTCGGCGTATGGCATTGGGAACTCGCCAACGGTACTCGCATCTACACCGACGGTTGTTGGGCGGGTGCAGATGGAAGTGATCCTGTGCCGATCGTCAATTTTCATCACGACGTTGATTGGAAGGGTCGCTACGGTGAGCACGGCGAAACTGCAATTGGGGTAGTGGGCCGATGTGTATTCACACTCGCCGATGGTCGATCAATCACTGTTGATGCCGACGGAACTTTTGCCCGCCCCTATGAGCCTTTTCATCGGGGTGGACAAAATCTCGTGCGCGTAAAAACGACCGATGGTCGTTCCGGCACTGGCGTGTACGAGATCACTGGCGCGCGTCATCACAAGTTTTTCCCAGACACAGTTGTTGAGGGGATACTCCCATCGTGACCGCTCCAATTGCGGATTCAATTGGTGCCATCACGCCTGAGTGGCTGACGCAGGTATTGCAGGAGGCTGGCGAACTTACTGGTGAACACGTAGTTGGGATTTCGTCACGCCCACTTGGAACCGGCCAGATGTGTGATTCGTTTCGACTAAGTGTCACTTACTCTGCAAGTTGCAACGCGCCCAACACATTGGTTGCCAAACTTCCAGCTGCCGACGAGACAAGCCGCAACGCGGCAAAGTTGGTTCGCGCCTATGAAAAGGAAGTTCGTTTCTATCAACATCTGGCAGCGAAGCTTGAAGTAGCCGCACCGCGTGTATTCCACTGTGGTCTAGCCGAAGACACGATTTCTTTTGATCTGATTCTCGCCGATCTTGCTCCTGCTACGCAGGGTGATCAGTTAGTTGGTTGCACGGTTGCCGAGGCAGAAGATGCGATGGACCAACTTGTCGCTCTGCATTCTCCGTTTTGGGACGACTCACGATTGCTGAAGTATGAATGGCTGGTTGGGGATCCTGATTCATATCGCAATTTGATGAAGGATCTTCTGCCGATGTTTTGGTCTGGATTTCAGGATCGCTATGGCGCATCAATTCAGCCGCACGTGCTTGAGGCTGGGAATATCCTGTTTCCACAAATTGTCACCTACCTCGCCGCTGATGATTCCCCTCTGACTGTGGTGCACGGCGATTTTCGTCTCGACAACTTGCTCTTTTCTCCGGGTGATCGCCGACGATTGGTCGGTGTGGTTGATTGGCAGACAGTTGCACATGGTCCAGGACCGCGTGATGTCGCCTATTTCATCGGTGCCGGGCTTCACGTGGGTGACCGACGAAGAAGCGAAGAGAGTCTTGTGCGCCGCTACTACGCAGGGTTGGTTGAAGCTGGGGTTAGCAGTTACTCCTGGCTGCAGTGCTGGGACGATTACCGCAAAGGTGCTTGGAGTGGCCTTGTGATGGCCGTAGCTGCATCAATGTTGGTAGAGCGCACGGAGCGCGGAGATGAAATGTTTCTGACGATGGCTGATCGTCATGCTCGCCATGCGTTAGATCTCAAATCACCGATCGGCTGAGGTTGCTGCGGGGTCCCCGAGTATTCGTGAGTACCACGCAGCGAGCAACAAAAGCATGAGCATGAAAACACCGATCATTCCAAAGGTCCACTCTGAACCAAAGGCACCATAAAGCGATGGTGCAACCAAAGCACTTAGCGCGGCGACCAACAAAGTAGTGGCACCGTTAAGCCCTTGGGCTGCGACCGCTCGACCCTCGGGTGCGGCACGGTGAACGAGAGATTGCGCCGCGGGATTAGCTAATGCCTGCATTGAGCCCTCGATGAGTGACACGCCGATAATCAACCAGGGCTGTGCGATGAAACCGTACGCCGCGGTCACGGGTGCAATGAAGAACATTGCAAAAAGAGCCACACGCATCGCACCGAACTTGTCGGAAAGCCGCCCGCCCCGAGTTGCAAAAATTACAAACGGCAAGCTGTAGCCAGCAAACGAAATTCCGACCATGAAGTTGCTGCCGCCTCGGTCGGTGATGTATCGATCCCAGAGCGCGTCGTAGATGCCGATCGGGAGATAGAGGCTCACTCCTACGAGGATCGCAACCTGGAGCCGTTGGATCCGCAGTAAACCAAGACTGATCTTGCGAGAAGTGTCGTTGGCAGGAAGCACTGGAAAAGTCGTTGGCGCGAGAGCAATCAGCGTGATGAGAGCCAGTACTCCAAAGGTGAGAAAGGTTATTGGTATTCCAAATGGATCAAGCATCAATCCACCAATGAGGGGCCCCACCACAAATCCAGCCATTTCCATGCTCGCCAAACGGCCCAAGCGCTCGGCTTGTCCAGTTGGCGCTAGGTGAGCGGCAATCGCGCGATTCGCAGGCAGCACACTGCCGAGTGAGATCCCAACTGCACCGCGACCGAGCATGAAAAGCGCAATGTTGTCGCCAGCCGCAAAAATCACAGATCCTGCGATCGCCATTAGCAAACCGAAAGTAATCAATCGTTTTGGATTGCCGCGGTCGGCGATGGGCGCGATGAACAACTGGGTGAGAAGGCCGCAGAAAAATCCAGCCGAAGCAATGAAGCCAAGCTTGGCATCGGTGAATCCGTATTTGTCTTGCAAATCCGACAACGCGGCGAAGATCACACTGTTCGCAGCAGCCGTGCCAAAACTAGTTAGTGAAAGCACAAGCATGCTGCGCTGTACATCTTGGGTTTCGAATTGTGATGGCATGATCAATGTGCCTTAGGCACGTGAGCCAATCTCATCAAGCACGGCATCGTTAAACAATGGCCAAAGCGTTTTGTCCCATTTTTCAAACGGCAAGTCAGACAGCATTACGCAAGCCGCATTGGCCACCGGATCAATCCAGCAGAATGTGCCACTCGCGCCAAAGTGCCCAAAAGTTGATGCACTATTGCGCGTCCCGGTCCAATGCGGCGATTTTGCGCCGCGAATTTCCGGACCAAGCCCCCACGGACAGGGGTTGAATTTTCCAAATCCGGGCACAACCCCTTCGAGTTCGGCAAACTGCACGGTTATTGCCTCGATCAATGTGCTTTGCGAGATTATGGACGGCCGCTGCATCTCCACTGCCAGCCGCACCACATCCATAACACTCGCCATTACGTCCTTGGCGGGGGAGCCGACGAGTTCGGCTGAGGTTGCGCCGATTCCTTGCACGACTGCATCGTCTAGGTATTCATCAAATGGCATGCCAGTTCGCTGTGCGACAAACTCGGCGAGAACTTCGTAACCAGCATTTGAGTAGATGCGCTTCGTTGCAGGGGCAGCAACCGTTGTCTCGCCTTCGAGTTGAAAACCGCCGGCATGTGCGAGAAGGTGGCGAACGGTTGCGCCCGACTCGGTGACCACATCATCAAGGGTTACCGAACCCTCTTCTGCAGCCACGTGAACGGCCCACGCGGTAAAGAGCTTTGAAACAGAGGCAATGGGAAAGCGCGATTCAAGGTCACCAAATGTGTCGATGATCGAAGCGTCATGGAGTACCGCTACGGCGACATTACGGGTCGGCCAATCACCGATCAGATCAAATGCACGCATCAGCGTTGAACGCTAGTCACGCATCAATTCGGCAACGCGGAACGCCAAATCAAGGGATTGGCGGGCGTTCAGGCGTGGATCACACATGGTCTCGTAGCGATGGTCGAGATCCGTATCCGAGAGGGCATCTGCGCCACCTAGACACTCGGTCACGTTTTCACCGGTGAGTTCAATGTGGATTCCACCTGGCCAAGTGCCTTCGGCATGATGTGCCTTCACGAATCCAGCAATCTCGCGCATGACATCTTCAAAGCGACGGGTCTTACGCCCGGTGGTTGATGTGATTGTGTTGCCATGCATCGGGTCACACGCCCACACGACTGGATGCCCGGAGGCCTTCACGGCCTTTAGAAGTGGACGCAGGGAATCCTCAACCGTGTCGGCTCCCATGCGCGAAATGAGTGTGAGGCGTCCAGGCTGTTGGGCGGGGTTGAGCTTTGCGCATAGTTCGAGCAGGTAGTCAGGCGAAGTACTCGGGCCAACCTTGCAACCAATCGGGTTGCCTACACCGCGTAGGAATTCAACGTGGGCCCCATCTAAATCGCGGGTACGCTCACCGATCCAAAGCATGTGCGCTGAACAGTCGTACCAGTCGCCAGTTAGGGAGTCCTCACGAGTGAGTGCTTGCTCGTAGCCAAGCAGAAGTGCTTCGTGGCTTGTGTACACGTCCACTTCGTGGAGGTTGGGGTTTGATTCAACATCGAT
>JBIIRE010000012.1:0-21431 GCA_044341655.1 Ilumatobacteraceae bacterium
GCTGACCCTCAGGGCTTGAACCAACGAACTCTTGGGTCCATGAGTGCACGCGACTCAGATCAGCAAAACCACCTTTGGTGAAAGCGCGCAACAAGTTGAGTGTGCTTGCACTCTGGTTGTATGCAGTGAGCAAGCGCGCCGGATCAGGGCGACGCGCATCAAGGGTCTGCGCAGCATCGTTCACAATGTGCCCGCGGAACGAAGGAATTTCTTCGGCACCAATTTTTTCAAACGGTGACGAGCGTGGTTTGGCGTATTGTCCCGCAATGCGCCCTACCTTCACTACTGGCACGCCCATGCTGTAGGTGAGCACCACTGCCATCTGCAGAATCACTCGCAGCTTTTCGCGGATGTTCACCGCTGAGAACTCATCAAAACTTTCAGCACAGTCGCCGGCTTGGAGCAAGAACGCATTACCTGCAGCGACTTGTCCGAGAGAAGCGCGGAGCTTTCGGGCCTCACCCGCGAATACGAGTGGAGGCATGCCAGAGATTTCTTTCAGCACGCGGTCGAGATCGGCCGAGTCGGGCCAATCAGGCTGTTGAGCAGCCGAAAATCCCTTCCAGGAATCGGGAGTCCAGTTACGAGCCATTCATCAAGCCTTGCCGCTCGGACAGGGCTAGTGCAACGCGGTTTAGGCCGTGAGGATGCGCTCGGCGTCGATCTTTAGGTGATCCAACGCACGCGAGACCATGCGGCGCGCCGCTTCGGCCGTGACATCAAGCTTCTCGCCGATCTCACGGAAGGAGTGGCGCTCACCATCCACGAAGCCAAAACGGGCTTCAACCGCGTAACGGGCGCGCTTGTCGAGGGTGTCAAGGAGTTCCTGCATCAGCGCGATGTCCACCTGCTCAAGGATGCTCTCTTCTGGAGATGCCATTTCTGATGGGTGGAGGTCACCGATTGTGGTGTCGCCGTCATCGCTTACGGTCTTGTCCAGAGACACCGGTGAGGTGAGGCGCTGCAACTCGGCGAGCTCGCCATCAAGCTGCTCGTTGTCTGGGGTTTGGTGACGAAGCGCTGAGCGAAGGTTCGCCGCGCGGTCACCAGGAATGCGGATCAGGCTTGCCTTTTGGTCAAGTGCGCGACCAATTGACTGACGGATCCAGAAAGTGGCGTATGTGGAGAACTTGAAACCACGACGCCAGTCGAACTTGTCCACTGCGTGTTCGAGACCAAGGTTGCCCTCTTGAATGAGGTCCAACAGGTCCATGCCCTGGGGGAGAGGGTAACGACGCGCGATGGACACCACGAGACGAAGGTTCGCTTTGATAAAGCGTTCCTTGGCTTCAGCTCCGGCGCGTGCCTCACGACGAAGCGCCACCGATTTTTCACCGGCAGCGATCCGCGCATCTGCTGCGCGCCCAGCCTCAATTGCCTTAGAGAGCGTGCGCTCTTCTGCGGCGTTCAGCAAGGGGGTTTTGCCTATTTCTTGAAGGTAAATGCTGATTGAATCACTCATGGTGACTATTACAACCAATCCGGCTTTGAATTCATTCCCTTAAAGGGGAGTACTTAGCCGCAGTAGGTGCGTCATTGGTCACGTGCCCGGGAAGGCCCCTAAAGAGCACTTTGCCTAGACTTTCCAACCGTGCCAGAACGGATCGGACTTTTCGGTGGCACGTTTGACCCGCCGCATGTTGGCCACCTGGTTACGGCTGTCAACGTGCGACACGCGCTCAACCTTGATCGCGTGCTGTTGATGGTTGCCAATAACCCCTGGCAAAAGGAAGGCTCGCGCCCGATTACGCCGGCTGAAGATCGCGCTGCATTGGTGGAGGCAGCAGTGAGAAATGTCCCAGGCATTGAAGTGGGTTATGAAGAAATCAATCGTGGCGGCCCTTCATACACTGCCGAGACCCTGGCTGAACTCGCCGAGCGGTATCGGGATGCTGAACTGTTCACCATTGTTGGAGACGACGCGGCCGCTGGATTCCCATCCTGGGAGAGATTCCCTGAAGTGCTCGAATTGTCGACCGTTATCGTGGTCGACCGTCCCGGTGCGCCAGTAGTGCTGCCAACTGGAATTCCATGGGTGCGAGTGGAGGTGCCTCGTCTTGAAGTTTCATCCACCGACCTTCGTGCCCGTTTCAGTGATGGGCGACCACTTGACTATCTCGTCACCTCTCCCGTGATGGAGGAAATTCGAGAGCGTGGTCTTTACGGAGTAACAGAAGCGGCAGCGAAGTGACTGCAATTGCAAATAAGCGCAAACGCTGGACACGAATTGCGATCACACTCGGAGTCGTGGGGGCTCTCGCTGTGCCCACAAGCCTCGCTGTGGGTTCGTACTCGTTGCTGAACGCCAAAGGTGGCAATGAGATCGATGCATCCGATGTCATGACCATCCCTTCCACGCCTGGGGCGTTGTTGGCGATCACCGATTCCGACGGCAACCTCGCTAGCGCCAATGTGCTTGCGCTTGCGCCTGGTGGAGTTGGTGGCACAGTGATTTCGGTTCCAGTTGGTGCGCTTGCCGACGTTGGTGAAGGCGAAGAACCCCGCCGCATCGGGGATGTGTTCGCGGCAAAAGGACTCAAAGGTTTCAAGACCGAAATTGAAGGCCTACTCGATGTCACTTTCTCAGTCGCAGCTGCAATGGATCCCGAGAAACTCGCTTCACTGTTAGAGCCATTTGCGCCCGGCAAAGTCTCCCTAAATCGGCCGGTTACTGAGACAGTGCTAGGCAATGAAAGCGTTGTTGTTCCCGCTGGCGAGAGCGAAGTCAACGCTGAACAAATGGCGTTGTTACTTAGCGCTGTGCGCGCTGATCAGCCCGAGCAAGTGCGTTTTGAGCGGTCGATTGCGATGTGGACTGCGGTGGCGACTGCGGTTGGTGATGGCATGGAACCTGACGAAGAACTTGAACCACTTGATGCAGATGGAGCGCCAACTTCCTTCAAAGGTTTTTTCCAACGCATGGTGGCTGGGCCGTTGCAGGTGTATCAGTTCGACGCGACTTTTATCGGCGAACCGCTTCGCAATCCGCAGGCCCTTGACCTTTACGAGCTCGACCCTGCTGAGATCATCACGGTGATTGCAAGTGCGCTTCCAAGTGCTGCAACTACGGCGAGTCCTGGTCTCACATTTGAGATCAGCACACCGTTTGTTGATCCACAGGTAGTGAAGAATGCAGTTGCAGTAATCACATTCTGGGGCGGAAGCGTGTTGTTGGTGCGCGAGATACCTGGCCCAGCGAAGGTGGCAACTTCGGTCTTGTATAGCGATTCAATTATCAAACGTGACATCAATGGTTTCAGCCCAGTGCTCGGCCCCTTGAGTCTGAAGCTTTCCGAAGAAGATCGTGTACGTGGAATTGATGTGCGCATCACCCTCGGACAGAACTTCGTTGATTTCACCAATGACCCGACCAAGTTCGGCGAAAAAATCGGTAGCACCACAACCACAACTACAACCACACTGGGATGAGAATTAGATGAACAACCAAGACGCTGAATCGCTGGACCTCGCCAAAGTTGCAGCAGCAGCGGCCGATGAAAAACTCGGCACCGATGTGATCGTTCTAGATGTCGGCAATGTGCTTTCAATCACAGGCTTCTTCGTGGTGGCAAGCGCTGGGAACACACGTCAAGTGCGCACCATTGCCGACGAAGTTGAAAAGCAAGTGAAAGAAAAACTTGGTCGCGCACCGGGCCGCACCGAGGGAATCAGTGAAGGGCAGTGGGTGCTGCTCGATTACGGCGATGTAGTCATGCACGTGTTTTCTGAAGACACCCGCCGTTTCTATGAGATTGAGCGCCTGTATTCCGATGTTCCCAAGGTGGATTGGCGCACTTAATCGGGGTTGGTTGCCTGTGGCGGCCAATTGGTATCGTTAGCGAGTCCCAATTGCGGGGCTGTAGCTCAGTTGGCAGAGCGCTTGCATGGCATGCAAGAGGTCAGGGGTTCAATTCCCCTCAGCTCCACCAGAAGTCTCGGTGGCGACACCACTGGTGCACGGGTCGTGTGCGACCATTTGAAGGTGCCAAAGAATCTTGAGCCTGACTGCATCCACGTTGTGATTGAAATCCCGCGTGGGAGTCGGAATAAATATGAAATCGATCATGACACCGGACGCGTGTTTCTTGATCGGCGATTGTTCACCGCCACCACCTATCCCGCTGATTATGGATTCGTGCCCGACACACTTGGTGGCGATGGCGACCCACTTGATGCACTGGTGCTACTTGAAGATTCCGTTTATCCAGGAGTGTGGGTGCAGGCACGACCCGTTGGCGTGCTCTACATGCAAGACGAAGCCGGCGAGGATGCAAAGTTGATTTGCGTGCCCCCGAGCGAACCGCGCTGGCAACACGTAAAAGACATCAACGATCTGACACCGCAGCTCGTTGAAGAGATAAAGCATTTCTTCGAGGTCTACAAAGCCCTTGAGCCAGGTAAGACCTCAGAGACTGGCGGGCTCGCTGGGCACGTGGAAGCGTGGCAGGAGATTAAGGAAGCTCAAGAGAACTTCCGCCGCACTTCAAATCACTGAGGCGTGGTGAATGTTGGCAAGACTTTGTCTCCGTCGCCGAAGATCAGCCCAACTCGATAGCCACTGAGCCACACGCCCATTGCGGCATTGGCAATCGCACCAGTGCGTGCGCGTGCGGCATTCTCAGTTGCAGCTGCATCGATCATTACCAGAGCTGTGGCTTGAACTGTTTCGAGGAATGATGAGCTCACATCCAGCAACTGATCGTAAGATTTTTGCGGGAAGCCCTTCACTGAGAGTCCGCTGCTCCACACCATGCGACCGCGTGGCTCAGCTTCGTCTTGGAAGGTCTTTAGTTCGGCGGCCAGGCCTGCGAATTCGCCTTCACCAGCTGCAACTTGGGCCTGCAATTCTGCGAGTTCTGTGAGCACGGTGAGTCGCGGTGTTGCATACGCACAATCAAAGAGTCCACCACAGGTGATTTGGTAAGCGGGCCCGGCTTCAAGTCCTTCCGGTGGTACTTCAAGGATCTGCAGCATGTAGCCCTTGTTGTATCCAAAGTTGTCAGTAAGACCACGAATCGGATCACCATCTGGTTCTGTCGGTGGTTTGTCGTACAGGCTTTCGCGTGCGTACTCGAGCACTGTGGCATCGTCGGCAGCCGCAGCATCGAGGCCGACTTTGGCAGTTGCCATGATCGAATCAAAAGTCACCTGATCTGGGGTCTTTGAGTAAGTGGTCAACGGCGCACCGGGCTGGGCAACTTCAATTTCGCCACGCAGCCAACGACCACCGAAGTAACCCGACAACCACATCAGCCACAAGAGGCCAGATGTTTCTGACTCGTCACCGTCAAAAATGCGGTTGAAAACTTCTACAGGCACGTATCCAAAAAGGAATCGTTCCATCTCGGGCTCTTCACCCTCAGCGAGCGTGCTTGCGTAATCAAACGCCATTGATTCGAGTAGTGCTGGCGAGGTTGACATCACATCGGTGGTGAAATCCGGGTAGTCCACGAGTTCCACTCCGATACTCACTTCGGCTGGTGCCTCAGTGGTCTCGGTTGTGTCTTGTGCGGTGGTGTCGGATGAGCCCGAATCGTCATCAGAGCACGCCGTTGCAAAGAGCGACATCGCAACGATCATTGCGGTGCCCGCACGCAGGCTACGTCGACGATGACTGGAAATGCGTGGCTTCATTGTTTCCCCCAAATCAGCAAGCGCTTGTTTGCTGAAATGAAAACTAGCCAAGTTTTTGGGGCTTGGATAGCCCAATTGCACGAATTGATTTTAGGAATTGCGGAGTTTTTCGCGCAATGTGGTCTTGCGGATCTTGCCCATTGGCGTGCGATCAAAAGCCTCGATCACATGAATCTGCTCAGGCACCTTGTACCGCGCGAGGTTTGCTGCGCAGTGTTGCTGGATTGCGGCGGGGTCAACCGTGGCCCCTGGAGCTGGCTCAACGAATGCCACAACAATCTCGCCAAGGCGCTCATTGGGAACACCGATAACAGCGCAGGCCGCCACACCTTGTACGTCGTGAATTACGCGCTCAACTTCTGCGGGGTAGACGTTGGCTCCACCACGAATAATCAGGTCATTCTTGCGGTCTTTGATGAATACATTTCCGTCTTCATCCATGCATCCGATGTCGCCGGTGTGCAGCAAACCACCGCGCAAGGCGCGTGCTGATTCCTCGGGCTTGTTCCAATAGCCGAGCATCGGGCGATATGTATCAGCGAATTCACCTTCTGTGGACGGCCCTACGCATACTTCACCAACTTCACCTACGGGAAGTTCGTTACCGTCATCGTCAAGGATGTGAATTGAAACTTGCGGCAATGCTGAGCCACAAGTGCCTGCAACTGGTGGTTTGGTGACATCCTCACTGGTGACTGATGTTGGTGCTTCGGTCAATCCGTAGCCAGTGGACACGCGCTTACCGAAACGCTCCTCGTACAGGCGACGGAAGGCATCGGGCATGTCGGCCCCACCAACTCCGATCGCTGCGACGCTCTTCAACATCTCGTCAGAGACTTCGGGATGTGTGAGAAGGTCGTAGACCATTGCTGGAACTGCAGCAAAAGTGGTGATCTTCTCTTTGTGGATCCATTCACCCATGCCGAGACCATCAACACGATCCATCGCCACCATCACAGTGTCGGATTGGTACGCAGACAACGGGCCAAGAACCATCAAGTTAAGGATTGTCAATGGAAGTGGAACGCCGAGAACGGGATTCTCAACGGGCTCAGTCATTTTTGATCGGAAGGTTCCCACCGCACCTGGCAACAACAGGTTGTGCTGGCTATGCACTGCACCTTTTGGAAAGCCGGTCGTTCCACTTGTGTATGCAATAGCTGCAGGTGCCAGGGGATCAATTTCTACACTCACACGATCTGATGATGCTGCAGCGATCATCGAAGTGAGTTCGTCGTTCACGCCAGGCTCACTCACGATGATGTGGCGTAGATCGGGTAACTCACTCTGCTGTGACTTCACCTGGTCACTCATTGCGGTGTCACCGATAAACACAGTTGTCTGAGAGTCACGCAACATGTACGCCTTCTCGGGTGCCGCAAGCGGTCGGTTAATACCAAGCCAAATTGCACCGATGCGCATTGCGCCGAGGAATGCGACCACAATGCCAACGTCGTTGGGTAGGGAAGCAGCGACTCGGTCACCAGCTTTCACACCAAGTGAAGTCAACATATTTGCGACTTGATTCGCTTGCTGATCAAGTTGGGCAGCCGTGAGGCGGCCGTTACGACCAATGAGAATTGCTTTGTCAGGTGCTGCTTGCACCATTGGTTCAAGCAGTGTTGCTACCGATTTTGCCCCACCCGCACTACGTGGTGGCTTTGATGGCACTATGAGCCCGTGTGCAACTGGATCAAACACAATTCCCCCAAAAAATCTCCTGAATGGCTCCCCGAAGTCGCACTCAGTGTTAGTTGCCAACCTTAGTCAGCAACGGCTCAAGGCCAACATCGGACTCAGCCAAGTGTCGGTTCGGGCCACATCATCGCGGCACGGATCGAACTACGCGCTAGGTATGCAAGAACGCCCTCATCAGTGCTTGCACCAGCTGCTCGCAACAGTTCCGGGTCGGGTGGTGCACCGAGGGTTTTCATCGTGTCGGCTGCATCGTGTTCGCGCATCGCCGCACCATGGTTTGATTCCATCCACTCATGGAGTTGGAGGATTGCATTTTCACGATGGGTGAGACGCTGTGCTTTGTCAACAGGCCGATTGCTCATTATCGATTCGACTTGTGCGCGAAGCGCGGCGGGATCAGGGCCAATCTCCTTAGCAATTTGACTTGTGATGCGATTTGGATCGAGGGCCTTTATCCCAGAGGCTTCGGCAATAGTGCGAACAATCTCGCGGTTGAAACGGTTTTGTGCCGGCTCATAGACCGCGAGGCCGAGTGCGCCACCTCCTGATTTGATCGTGCGGGCTGTGATCACTGCGCAACGCAATCGCACGAACACCGCGTGGTACGCAATGCGCTGCTCGTTGACAGGTATGCCATAAGTGGTTAATCGACGCGCACGGGTTCCCGCAATTGAATCCCACTGTTGGCAACGCTGGTCAATCCATGCGAGATCTTCCATCGGATCGCCGAAGTGTGACAACTCCCAGTCAACAATTGCTGACAATTTGCTGCCATCAAACACCGCATTGCCGGGGCCGGTGTCACCCTGAACAAGAACTGCTGGAGCATTTGATACTTCAAGTGAATCCAGATGTGCGCCAAGCCAACCAAGTGCATAGGAGCACTCGCTTCGTGGATTATCTGATGCGAGCTCATTCCAAACTTCGAGTTCGTGTCGTATCGAATCTTGAATGGAAGGTGGCTGGCCCCAGCCAAGATCAAGATGTGCAGCATCAAGGGTATGGAGATCAGCGATGGCCCTCAATAGATCGTCGATCAATACCAATGCGCCATCGGTGTCACGCGGCAAGCGCGAATCACCCGGTGCTCGGGTCATGAGCATGACGAGCCCTTCAGTGAATTGTCTCGTGCCGACAACCCGCGGTACTGGAACTACGGACCCTGCAAGGGCTCGGTACACATCGATCTCGCGCTTCACGTCATAAATGGAGCTGGCAAGGGCACCTCCACCGGTATCGAGTCTCAGCACATATGACTCATCGCCAATCTGGAGGTACCAAAGGGGTCGTGATCCGCCGGCGAACTCACGGGTAATTCCTGCGATGGGTGATCCAATCAGGCTCTCAACCCAGTCGCGCATCTCTTCTGTAGGTGAATTCAGTGTCAATGCACTGCCTCCAATTAGATCTGCGGTCGCCAAAGCGTAACATCGGGTGGGGGTTTAAGCCGATGGATTCAGCAACAGAAAACGAACATGGCGAATCGTTGATTGTCACGCAAAAAGATGCGTTGACCACCATCACGATTAATCGTCCGCATCGCGGCAACGCGATGGACGCCGACACATCGATTGCTTTGATCGGTGTCATCAAAGATCTTCAGTCATCCGGTGAGTGCAGATCAATCTTGTTGCGTAGCGAGGGCAAGCACTTTTGCACTGGTGCCGATATCTCGTCATCCAAACGCGACACCAAAGCCCCACGGCCAACGGCTGGTCACATGCTGCGCAGTTTGGCCGCTGGCCCGCACAAACTCATCGAGACCCTTTGGAATTGCTCGTTGCCGATTGTTGCCGAGGTTAAAGGTCGTACCTCTGGCATGGGACTCCACATGGCACTTGCCTGTGACTACACCGTGTGTGCGGAGAGTGCTTCTTTTGCTGAACCATTTGTCGAGCGCGGATTCAGTGTGGACAGTGGTGGCAGCTGGCTGGTGCCGAGGTACATCGGCATCGCTCGCGCGAAGTCACTTTTGTATCGGGCTCAACCAATTGATGCGGCAACCGCAGGTGAGTGGGGTCTTGTAACCGAGGTCGTCGCCGATGACCAACTCACTTCACGCTCAGAGGCAATTGCCAGGGAGCTCGGCTCAGGCGCCACGTTTGCAATCGGAGTGACCAAGTCATTGGTGCATCGCAGCATGTACACATCGCTTGAGGATGCTTTGGTCAACGAGTCTTATGGTGTCGAGATAACAATCCGCAGTGATGATTTCAAAGAAGGCATGAGCGCATTCATGGGTAAGCGCAAACCCAACTTTGAAGGTCACTGATTCACTTCCGATCCAAAGAGAGTTGTGCAATGAAATCAATCAATGTTGAGATTTCCGAAGGTATCGCCACAGTCACACTTGATCGTCCCCCAGTGAATGCGATCAACAACGAAGCAATGCAGGAAATGGTGGAGGTGTTCAATTCCTTTGCCGACAATCGTGACGTCCGAGTGGCGATCTTTACTGCAGCCGGCGATCGTGCATTCATGGCAGGTGTTGACCTTAAGTCAGTTGCTTCAGCGCCGGGAGAAGAAACACCGCTTAGCTCACTCACTGATTCAGGAGCGATAAGTCGTAGTGCAATGTGGGCGATCACGGATTGTGCAGTGCCGGTGATTGGCGCAATAAATGGCCCAGCCATCGGAGCGGGCCTGGCCTTCGCAGCGTGTTGCGACATCATCATCGCGTCAGAAAACGCGTCGTTCGGAGCTACTGAGATCAACGTAGGCCTGCTTGGGGCAAGTGCTCATGTTTCGCTACTGGTCGGGCGCCATAAAGCACGTGAGATGTTCTTCACCGGCGAGATGGTCTCGGCCGCGGAATTACAGCGCCTTGGTGCGGTTCGTGCCGTGGTGCCTCGTTCGGAACTTGATGCAACCGCACGCGAACTCGCCAAAACCCTTGCATCAAAGAGCCCACTTGCAATGCGCCTTGCGAAAGCGTCAATGAATCAAGTTGAAGACCTTCCACTCAAAGAGGCGTATCGCATTGAGCAGACCTACACAGAGAGGCTCGTGAAGTTTGAAGATTCCGCAGAGGCCCGAGCCGCGTTCTTTGAAAAGCGCGAGCCCATTTGGAAGTTGCGCTGAGTAACACCTGATGAACACCTCACTCCTCGGCCCTGCTGACGACAACTTTCACACACCACCAGATGACTCTTGGTGGTTTCATGAGACTTGTTGGTTTTGGTTTTATGTACCAGAACGAAAAGTTGGTGGCTGGTTGTATAACTGGATCCGGCCCAATATCGGCGTGTCGGGTGGTGGATGTTGGGTGTGGGATGACACCACGCACGTGCATTGGGAAGTTCCGTATTACGCCAACTACACGAATCTAAAGTTGCCGGCAGAACGTGATTTGCGTGACTTCAAGTTTCCATCAGGAGTACGAGTTACAGCTCTTGAGCCACTGACCAAATACCAGTTGCAATACAACGACGCTGATCGCATTGCACTTGACCTGCAATTTGATGCGGTAATGCCGCCGTGGGTTAGTGGTTCCGTTGATGAATCTGGTGTGATGCATCCGCATCACTTTGATCAAGTTGGAAGAGTTACAGGATCATTGGTGCTGCACGGAGAAAAGATGTCCGTGAATTGTCTTGCGATCCGTGATCGCACCTGGACACTGCGCTCGGAACGCTGGCGCGATGGTGGTGGCTATGGCTACACAAATGCCGCAGCAGAGTCTGGCGAGGCGTTTTTGGTGGTCGGTGCCGATCAGCTCCGTGGTTATCTCGCACTTAATGGTGAACGCCACGCGATCACCGAAGGCATACGCGCCGTTGAGCGCTCACCCAAGACTGGGCATCCGGTGAAAGTCCATGTGAGTGCGCGCGACGAAGCCGGCCGTGACCTTGATGCGACAGGTGAGGTGGTAAGCACAATGCTTATGCCGATCCCGGGAGTGCACGCACTTGTGTGGACCTCGTTAATGAGTTGGACTATTAACGGGGTTGTTGCATGGGGCGAAGATCAAGAGCCATGGCCCACCGCTGAGTGGGCAAAGTTCAAACGAGGAGAAAACAATGACTGACAAACACCTGACCATGCCGGACTATCCGTGGTTTGAGAACTCTGTTCTTAAGCGTGACGATGAAGGTCTGGCGCGCCATGCGGCGAACTATCTAGTGACAACGACCGACGAGGTATCTGCTGAGCGTTTCTTGTTCGGTTATCTTCCGGTGGTTGTATTTGCTGAGCTCCTTGATCAGGATGCTCAACCAGATCTCGGCTCAAGCCTTTGGATGATGCATCTCTCGGGTTACTTCGGTGGTCGCTGGCTGCGTGGCGAAATTGCAGCAGCGCAACCCCAAGCAATGCTTGTCAGCTTTTCACTGCCGCCGTCGCAGGAGGCGTTCAACGTTCCAATTGCACGAGTCACCAAGCTCATGGCCAAGGCCAATTCGACTGATGCCGATGCTCTCACTGCGGCCCATAAATCACTGTTTGATGAGCCGTCACCGGTGGAGGGTGCAGAACCAATTCGTGGCCTCGGGGACACTTTTGGTTACAACGCTGGTTACATGCTCGAGATCCTTGCTGCACCGCCAGTTGGTATCGCGGTACCAGATCGCTTCCAGGTCACATGCAGTCGACTGATGAGTTGTGACTACGCATCGCCGAAGCTTGCAGCAATTGCCAAACTGCGTCCGATCGCCGAGGCCCTTGATCGGGGAGATGCGGGATACGAGGAACTCAACAAAGCGCTTCAGTCAATCCAAAGCGAAGGAATAGTGCGCGGCCGCGCAGTGTGGAGCACTGGTTTGTCCGTCCAAGGCTTTGGTCAAGTTGCGTACGACCAACTGCTAGATGTGAGTTCGTCCTTCCTTGAGACCGTGGAAGCCACGGCATTAACCATGGTGAGTGCTGTGGTGAATGCCAATGCAACTCAGGCGCGTGTTGGTGCTCGCGCTCACTCTGCGATGGTGGTGTGGCTGGCGTCATACATGGCGGGCCTGCTGAACGGCGAAGGAACAATCGAAATTCCTCAGCTCCCATCCTGATCGGCGTCTTAAGTGACTAAGGCTCCCATTAAGGGGAGTGTTGCGAAAGCCAGCAATGTGCCGGCGCCGACCGTGAAAGTAGCTACCTCAGTATTTAGACCCGAACGTGCAGCCAGGAGTCCGGCCATCACCATGGGTGGTACTGCAATCTGCAACTGAGTGACATCCCAAGCAATGCTTGATGCGTCACCAACCAGTGCAGCCACCAAAATCGCGACAGCGGGCATCACAAGCATCCGCGTTGCTAATCCAAAAAGTGCTGGCTTAAGGACCGTGTCGACTCGACTCAAGCGAAAACGTAAGCCGAGTGCCAGCATCGCTGTGTATGAAACGGTGTCACCAATTGCGTCAAGAGAGTCATTCATCCAGTCAGCGAGTGGCCAGTGCCTGATCGCAACTGAAGCAAGCATTGCAAGTAGAGGTGGAAAGCTGAAGATCTTTTTCAACATCACCCGAACTCCACCTACGGCTTCGCCAAACTTGCTCGCTACATATGTGCCGTAAGTGACTAACAAAAGATCGGTGCCGAGTTGGTCGAAAGTGAGTGCGAGTGCGACGTGGTCCTCGCCAAGCAAAGCTCGCACTGCGGCGATTCCCAAGAAGCCCGTGTTGCCAAGCGGCACGATCAAAAGCAGTGTCCCGGTTAGCGCCGAATCCCACTTGAAGAACTTTGCTGCAACGAGAACACAAAGTGCAGATAAGCCCGCAACCGTCCAGGCACCAAGAATCGGCACTGCGGCATCTGTCGTGATCTCAAGCTTTGGGAGTTCAACCAAGACCAAGGCAGGAAACGCGATCGTTATTACCCAGAACTCAACGGGTCGTGCCACGAGGTCGGCCTTGGACCACCGAGACCCGACCAGCCACCCAGCCACAAAGAACGCGAAAACGAGCCCCACCCAACCATGTTTACGATTCGTGAATGAGTTCGGCGTGTTTTGTGAAGACTTTTTCAAGTAATTGACGCGTAATGGAAGTCAATTCGGATCAGTGGCTCATGATTCGCGCCGTTTCCAAGTGTGGGAAAATGGCTTCATGGTTCGCCAAATAGACCGTGGTCCCAAGACCGGAGAAGTAATCGCCCAACGCATTCGTCGCCGCATAGTCACAGGGGAGTTGCCCATCGGGGAGCGCTTACCGGCCGAAGAAGAACTCACACAGGAGTTTGGAATTGCCCGCACGACTCTGCGCGAAGCACTTCGTGTTCTTGAATCAGAAGGGCTCATCAAGATTTTACGCGGCCGCGGCGGTGGCCCAATCGTGACTCGCCCCACAGTTGGAACACTGTCCAAGGGGCTTGCGGTCACTCTGCAACTCGACGGCACAACGGTTGGCCACCTTGATGAAGCGCGACAGCTTCTAGAGCCACGCCTTGCCGGCAAGATTGCTCTTGACCACACAGCCGAAGACATAGCGGCCCTGGAAGAGATTGTGGCTATGGCTGAAGAAGCTGCCGAAAAGAATGATCGCAAAATGTTCGTTAAAGCAGCTGCACGGATGCACCAAGCGATTCTTTATCGTTCGGGTAATCCTGCAATCAGCATTTTGGCGGCGCTAGTCAATGACCTTGTTCACGACTACTACTTAAAGTCGACGGAGAAAACAGACGCAGCCGCGTTGGGTGATGCGTTTAAACGTGGCGCGAAGTCGTACCGCAAGCTCGTTGACTACATACGCGAAGGCAAAGACAAAGATGCCGAGGAGTACTGGCGAACCGTGATGATGTACACAATCTCGCGCCAGGATTCGACACGCTTGCTTAAGGCGTTCGCTGACTGATTAGCGCGGAAGGCCGAGTACGCGCTCGCCCAAAAGATTGCGCTGAATCTGGTGCGTACCACCAGCGATCATTGATTGGCGTGACGCATTGATTTGGTGGTTGGGTCCAGCGGCATCCCAGTCGTGCTGAAGCCATGCTGTGGCACTTAGGCCGAGAATATCCACCACTAGTTCTGAAGATTTTTGTTCGAGATTTCCTACGAGCACTTTCATCAAAGATCCAGCTGCTGGATTCCCGTCACACACCGATCCAGAGCTGAAACGCTCACCGAGCAGATCAACAATCCATTCATCAGCAATTACAGACGTGATGCGTTGACGCATCACTGGGTCACGAAGCACGTCGGTGCCGATTGCTGCTTCAAGCACTTGGCGCTTGCGGCGGCCACTACCAGACCCGCCGCGATAACTTGAGCGCTCACCGCCGAGAGTTCCATTGGCAACACCCCAACCCTTATTTGGTTCACCGAGTACTGAATCTTTGGAAACGAGCACGTCTTGAAGAAATACTTCGTTGAAATGCAAACCACCAGTGATATCAACCAGCGGCCGCACGGAAACCCCAGGTAAGTCCATCTTCAGAATCAACATCGTTATTCCACTGTGCGGTTTTTCAGAATTTGGATCCGATCGCACAAGCAACATCCCGTACTCTGCATCGCTTGCGTAGGAGCTCCAAACTTTCTGGCCGTTCACCACCCAAGCTTCGCCGTCCAATTGGGCCTTTGTTCGAAGTGAAACGAGATCAGAGCCAGCGTCAGGTTCGGAGAACAGCTGGCACCAAGATTCTTCAGCGCTCAAGATCTTGGGAACGTAACGCTGTTTTTGTTCTTCCGTGCCCGCGCTGAGAATTGTCGGCAAAGCGAGTCCGATACCAATTCCCATCGGACGCCGATTAGGTGTGTCATAGCGAGTAAGTATTTCTTCAAGAGTCGCTTCGTGATCGCGCGTGAGGCCGAGGCCTCCGTATTCCACCGGTACGCGAGAGCCTGCTAACCGAGCATCAAAAAGTTCGCGCTGGAAATTGCGAGCTGCCTCGGTCATGGCGTGGTGTCCGTCGCGTGACCGGCTGATGGTGTCTACCCGGTCGTCGTCGACATCTGGGTTACGAAGGGGGTAGCGGGCAGCGATGAACTCTTCGGCCCGAGCCCGAAAATCAGCGACGGTTTCAGTCATGCTCTAAAAATAGGGCAAGGATTTTGAGTTCGAGCAATTCGCCACAAAGATGTACTCCATGGGCGATGGGGGCGTAGCCGGCGAGCGGGAGTCAAAACTCGCAACATGGGTGGCAGAAGCCACGGGTGCCCCGATCGAACGCATCTTTCGTCGCCCTGGTGGCGGGCGCAACGAGGCGTGGGATGTTGAATTCAAACAGCAACGCCCGAAGTTATTTCTACGTGTGGACATGGGCGGTGGCGCACCGTATGAGACCTACACACTCCGCCGCGAAGCCGAGATTTACGATGCCCTCCACAAAGCAGGGATACCAGTGCCTGAGGTGATTGCGGTCCATTCAGAGATCGAAGCCGTGTTGCTCGGTTATGTCGAAGGCGCCGCACCGCTTGCCAAGTTGCCAGTGGAGCAACAGCACAGCATCGTGGACTCATTTGTGCCCTGGATTGCCAAGATGCACGCACTCGATGTGAACAAGATGCATCTTCCAACGCTTGGTCCAGTTGGCACCATCAAAGAGCACGTAGCGCGCGAACTCGATGTGTGGGAAACAAGGCTGAATTATCACGCGCGTTCAACTCCGTTCTTGCAGGCGTGCCTTAAGTGGTTGCGCGAGAACAATCCAGAAGTGCCAGGCAGGCCGTGTTTGGTACAAGGCGATACCGGGCCAGGTAACTTTCTGCACGACGGATCCAAACTGACCGCCATCGTTGACTTTGAGTTGGCTCACATCGGAGATCCGATGGAAGACCTCGCGTGGATCGGTACGCGTAATGCCCAGGAACCAGTACCTGACTTCGATCGGCTCCTTGCGCTATATGAATCTGA
Organism: Ilumatobacteraceae bacterium; assembly: GCA_044341655.1. GTDB lineage: Bacteria > Actinomycetota > Acidimicrobiia > Acidimicrobiales > Ilumatobacteraceae > CAIYHK01. The sequence goes on from JBIIRE010000012.1 coordinate 16,110, forward strand.
ATCTGGAACCAAGGTCGATGCATTTCGCTTGAAATACCACATGCTTTTTGCCGAGTGGCGAATCGGCGTCCTTGATGCGGCGCGCCCAAGTTCACGTGTTTCAGCGGCGGGAGACATCGGTGCACAGTTGATTTTCGGTGGGGGCCTGCACATGCGACTCACTTGCGAAGCAATGGCGGCACTGCTGGATGTTGATCTTGGTGCGTGGACGAAATTCCCAGCCGATGAATCAAGTGCATCTGGTGTGTTTGATGCAGTTCTTGAACAAATGAAGGACATAGTCGTTCCAAATATCTCTGACGCATTCGCCTCGGGCCGAGCCAAAGGAATCAGTAGGGCCCTCAAGTATCTGCGCGAAGTTGAACGTTTCGGGGACCGCCCGCTGCAGTCGGAATTGCATGATCTGTCGGGCCTGCTTGGCCACACCGTCGTTGACGTGGAGAGGGGCCGTAGCGATCTGCAAAAAGCCGTGATTGAGGGTCGGCTCGACGCCAAGGATTTGCTCACCTACGAGTGGAACCGGGTGTGTTGGAACCACACTCTCGTGGGCGAGGCGATGGGTGTGCTTGCGTCAAGGCACTTGCCAAAGGTTGCAAGATGAGAATTACCGATGCGCCAACTAAAGTCGCTGCCAGAACCAATCAGGTTTGGAAGTTAAGGGGGAAATCATGAGCAAACCACTAGCAGGAGTCCGCGTTCTTGAGATCGCGGCATGGACCTTCGTGCCAGCCGCCGGCGCCATCATGGCCGATCTCGGTGCTGAAGTAATCAAGGTTGAACCACCAGAAGGTGATCCCCAGCGTGCGCTTCGCAACCTGTTGAACCTTGACAAGAATGGCCCAAACCCATTCCTTGAAATTCCCAACCGTGGCAAAAAGAGCATCACAGTTGACCTACAGCACCCGAAGGGTCGCGACGTGGTGCTTGATATTGCGCGCAACTCCGATGTGTTCCTCACGAGTTACCTGCCAAAGGTTCGCACCAAGATGGGAATTGACGTCAAAGACATTCGTGGTGTCAACGAAAACATCATCTACGTTCGCGGCACCGGCTGGGGCTCACAGGGGCCATACGTGAATGTCGGCGGATATGACGCTGCGGCTGCATACGCAACCTCGGGTCTTGGCTACAAGTTCACCCTTCCGGGCAAGCCACCACTTGGCCAGCCTGCGGCATTCTTTGACCTCGCAGGTGGCAACACGATTGCAGGCGCAATTTCAACAGCATTGTTCCACCGCTTGAACACTGGAGAAAGCTCAATTGTCGATGTGTCACTCATGAACGTCGGCATGTGGCAGCTTGCGCCAGACATCGTGATGGCACCGTTTGCCAAAGAACAGTCAAACGCTCAGCCCGATCGATTCGAGCCGGGTAACCCACTCACCAACACTTACCCGACCAAGGACGGCCGCTGGCTCACTCTCGTGTTGCTCCAGGCAGATCGATTCTGGGCCGAGCTCTGCAAGGTGATCGGTCGAGAGAATCTGATCGGCGATGAGCGATTCAAAGATGCAGCAGTGCGCTATCAGAATCGTCGCGCATGCGTTGAAGCTCTCGATGAAGCATTCACCTCAGCAACTCTTGCGGAATGGCAAAAGCGCTTTGAAGGTTTCAGCGGCGTTTGGGCGCCGTACATCAATTTCGCTGAAGTGCACCAACACCCGCAGATCGAACCAAACGGTTTCCTCCCTGAGGTTGAAGGACACGATGGAAACAAGTTCCGACTTGTTGCACCACCGGCGCATTTCAACGAGGTGCCAACTGCACCGGCTGGTCCAGCACCCGAGATCGGACAGCACACCGAAGAAATTCTGCTGGATTCGGGTCTCGACTGGGATCAAATCGGCGCGTACAGAGAAAGTGGAGTACTGGGTTAACCATGACTAAAGAAGCAACACCGGAATCCTTGAAGGTTTCTGCCGAACTCGAAAAAGAGTTTGCCGAAGCGATCAAATATCAGTTGACCGATGACGACATCGAACGCGCCAAGTTGCTGCTTGGCATCATGTTGCCAAGTGGTGGCCGCGAGCTCTTCTCGGAGGCGACACCAGATGCGATCCGCAACTGGGCGCTCGGTGTGGGCGATGACAACCCTTTGTACATAGATGAGGAGTATGGGCCGACCACGCGATGGGGCTCCCAGATTGGTCACGGTGCAATGGTCGGCCATATCAAGACTCCGATGCTTGGTGATCCGATGCCGGAGGAGATCAAGAAAGGCACAAAGAGCCTTTTCCGAGGTGTGCACGTATTCGTTTCGGGTGGAACTTGGGACTGGTATCGCCCCATCTATCCAGGCGACCGAATCTTCGCCTACCACGGTGAAGAATCACTCGAAGTGAAGCAGTCCGAGTTCGCGGGCCGCTCGGTAATCGCAGTGAGCCGCAATGTTTGCATCAATCAGCGCGGTGAAGTTGTCGGTGTCTACCGTGTGTTGCGAGTGATGACCGAGCGCAAGGCTGCCCGCGAGAAGGGTAAGTACGCCGAGCTCGCTCCCGCTAAGTACTCAGATGAGGATTACGCAAAGATCGATGCGATCTACGAAGCGGAAGCCCCACGCGGCGCAACACCCCGCTTTTGGGAAGATGTCAAAGTTGGCGACAAGCTGCAACCGATGGTGAAGGGACCGTTGACGGTCACCGAAATCATTGCGTTCCACGCCGGTGGCTACGGATTTGTCCCATACGGGCTTCGTGCTTCACGAGTTGGTTACAAGAACCGCAAGCGGATCGCACCGTTCTATATCAAGAATGAGAACGGCGTGTGGGACGTGGCGCAACGCCTGCACTGGGATTCGGAGTGGGCAAAAGCAATTGGCAACCCGATGGCATATGACTACGGAGTACTTCGCCAGGCATGGTTCAATCACATGGTTTCTGACTGGGCTGGCGATGATGCGTTCATCGAGCGCCTTGAAGACTCAATTCGTAAGTTCAACTACATGGGCGATGTGCAGTTCCTAGTAGGCGAAGTGACCGGCAAGCGTGAAGAAGACGGTCGGTACCTGGTTGACCTCAAGATGAACATGGTGAACCAGCGCGGAACTGAAACGGCATACGCAACCGCCACAGTTTCATTGCCGTCAAAATCGGGCGGAATGGCAGTCATCAAGACTGCGCCAGTGGACATTCAGCGCGAAGCTGCGCAAATGTTCGCCCGCCACAACGAGCTATTGGCCGCCAAGCGCAGAAAAGGCTGAGCGATTACTTCTTCGCGGCGTATTCGTCGCGAAGTTGACGCTTGTACAACTTGCCAGCATCGGTTCGCGGTAGCGAATCACGGAAGTCGACACTGCGAGGGCACTTGTAGCTTGCGAGTAGCTGTTTGCAGAATGCGATGATCTCTTCTGCGAGCTGATCGCTTGCGGATGCCTCTGGCTTTAGCTGAACGACGGCTTTGATTGACTCGCCCCATTCCTGGTCGGGCAGACCAATTACGGCGACGTCGGCGATCTTCGGATGGGTGAGTAGTGCAGCTTCAACCTCTTGTGGGTACACATTCACACCGCCGGTGATGATCATGTCCTTTGCGCGGTCACGAATGAAGAGAAAACCTTCTTCGTTCATCTCGCCTACGTCACCGATTGTGAAGAGCTTTCCTCGGTAAGCACTCTTGGTCTGCTCTTCGTCATCTTTGTACTCAAACGAATGACCCTCGGTTCCGATATAGATGTTGCCAATTGTGTTTGGCGGAAGTTCGTTGCCGTCATCATCAAGGATCTTGATTGTGACTCCACGAATCGCGCGTCCAACAGTGCCGGGGTACTTTTCCCACTGGTGTGGTTTGGCGATTGTGGCTGCACCTTCCATGCCACCGTAGGTCTCCCAGATAACTGGGCCCCACCAGGCGAACATCTGCTTCTTGACTTCGAGTGGGCAGGGTGCCGCCGAGTGGCAGACCGAGTGCAGGCTCGAATAGTCGTACTTGTCGCGGATGCTCTTGTCGAGTTGCAGTAAGCGGTGGAATTGCGTGGGCACCATGTATGCCGAATAGACCTTGTGCTTATCGATTAGTTGCAGAGACTTCTCCGCTTCAAACTTGGGCATGATGACGAGTGGGTGTCCGCAGTTGAGCGCACCCATGTAATACGAGTGCGAGCCACCGTGGTACATCGCGGTTGACACAAGGTTGGGTCCGGCAAATGGTTGGAAATCGAACGCCCGCCCGAACACCGCTGCAGCATTTGCTGCCGCACCCGGATCGCCACCTTCGGAACGACGCCGAATACCTTTTGGCTTTCCCGTTGTGCCCGAGGTGTATGGGAACAAGCTTCCCGTCTCGCGGTCCTCAGGCAGTGTGGTTGGAAACTTTGCACGCTCGGCGTGGTAATTCACATATCCCGTCAATTCGCCAGCGCAAAGCACGTTCGGCGGCACTCCTGGATCAAGTTTTTCCATGCTGGATGCGAACTGCGGATGAAATACAACCGCTTTGGCCTCAGAGTGCTCCATGATCAACTTGATCTCATCAGCGGTCAAAAAGGTATTGAGTGGGATGAACCACAATCCAGCCTCGCTGCAAGCAAGCGAGAGAGAGATGATGTCAACGCCATTGGCAAACATGCCGGCAACAGCGTCACCCTTCTTGACACCAAGACTGCGTAGGTAGTGAACGGTTTGGTGCGCTAAGCCCGCAAGTTCACCGTATGTGTATGTGCCGTCCGGTGATTCAGCAATCGCTGTCTTGCCTGGCTGATCTTCGGCGATCCACCAAAACCCCAGTCGTTGTGACCAAATTTCGCTCATATTTCTTCCTCTTTCTGACTGCTGATTCAACGAACCGTTACGTCGCCGGTTTTTTTGCGTTCGGGGCGCTCACCAGGCTTTGGGTTTCCAATGTGGGTGTATGCCATGCCGTTCTGCAAAGCCATTTTCGGCATCATGTTGATTGACTCCCAGATTGCACGCACGGTTCCCTGGATGGCTTCGGGCCTACGCGATGCAATGTTTGCTGCAATTTGATGCGCGCGACTCCAGAGATCCTCGCGCTTGGTTACCTCAGTGACAAGACCAAGACGCAAAGCAGTGTGTGCGCCGATGCGTTCTTCATTGCCCATGAGTGCCCATCGCAACACATCGCCGATTGGTAATCCGCGGTGCAACATGCCCATCGGCTCAAGTGCTGAGACGATGCCGCTACTCGCATGAGGATCAAAAAAGGTTGCATCCTCTGAGCAAAGAACAATGTCGGCTTCGTTGATGTAGTACATGCCGCCACCCGCACACATGCCGTGTACAGCAGCTACGACCGGCTTCCAACACTGGTGATGCTTTGGGCCCAGTGCCGCACCTGGATCAACATGATTCCAGACGTTCCAATCGG
>JBIIRE010000163.1:0-3102 GCA_044341655.1 Ilumatobacteraceae bacterium
AGGTTTGGGTAGCTGGTCGAAACATCAATGAGATGCCTGACTCAAAGGTGCCGTATCTGCGCCGAACACTCGGCAATGTGTTCCAGGACTACAAGTTGCTTCCAAATAAGACCGTTTTTGAAAACGTCGCTTTTGCCCTTGAGGTAATTGGCAAGCCCAAGCATTTGATCGCACAACAAGTTCCTGCGGTACTTGAGCTTGTTGGTTTGGAAGATAAAACCGATCGTTTTCCACACCAGTTGTCTGGTGGTGAGCAACAACGCGTTTCGATCGCGCGCGCATTTGTGAACCGCCCGTTGATTCTTCTCGCCGACGAGCCCACGGGAAACCTCGACCCTTCAACAGGTGAAGGCATCATGCGCTTGCTGGAGCGCATCAACCAGACCGGTACGACCATTGTTATGGCCACCCACGACCACCGCATTGTGAACATGCTTCGTAAGCGGGTTATTCAACTAGACCGTGGAGTTATCGTCCGTGATCAGGAAAGGGGTGTGTACGAATGATTCTTGGTCGAATTTCCTACGCATTCCGCGAGATGTGGGCGTCGTTCAAGCGCAACATCACTCTTACTGCTGCGGCAATCCTTACTTCTGCAGTGTCACTCCTACTCGTAGGCACCACCTTCTTGATTCAACGCGCCTTTGACAACTTGCTGGTGCAGTGGCGCGGAGATGTCGAGATGATCGTGTTCGTGCGCGCTGATGCAACGGAATCACAGGTGGACAATATTGAGTCTGCGCTGAAAGATCAGCCGACTGTTATAGATGGCGAAAAACTCAAGTATCTGAATCAGAAGCAAAGCTTTGATGAAGCAAAAAAGATCTTTGCTGGTGATCCAAACACGTTGAGCCTCTTGACCGAAGAAACCATTCCTTCGCAATTCAAGGTGGTGCCGATAACCAAAGATCCAGAATTGGTGCGAAGCCTTGCGGAACAGTTCCAGACGCTCCCTGGCGTTGAGTCAGTAGCCCTTGCTGAGGACCAGTTTCGAGTCATCGCCAAGTTGTCATCATTCGTGAGAACAGTGACCATCGGCATGTCGCTGGTGCTGCTTGCAGTCGCCGTAGGACTTATCTGGAACACAATTCGAACTGCCATGTTTGCGCGTCGTCGTGAAATTGAAGTGATGAAACTTGTGGGCGCTACCAACTGGTTCATTCGTGTGCCTTTTATGCTTGAAGGTCTGCTTCAGGGCTTGATCGGCGCAGTTGTTTCTTGTGGTGGGCTCTGGGGCCTCAACCGCGCATGGACCAACGGTGTAGCCAGTTTCAAACCTGGGACAGGCATTTCTGCTTTGGTAGTACCAAGCGGATACGTATCGGGCGTGATGGTCATTCTCATCGCGCTGGGAGCGATTGCTGGCGCTGTTGGCTCAGGAATTGCTGCCTCCCGATTCCTTGATGTCTGATTGATATGACGCGCTATCGGCGCATGGGAGGAAATGACGATGTCTGAGTTTTCCGAGATCAAGTACGAGCTTCGAAATAATGCTGCTCTGATCACGCTGAATCGACCGGCAATGATGAATGCGTTCACGGGCACGATGATGAGAGAACTCGTTGCGGCATTCGACAAAAGTGATGCCGATGACTCAGTTCGAGCAGTGGTGATCACTGGGGAGGGCAAAGGTTTCTGCGCAGGAGCTGACCTTTCGGCTGGAGACAAGACTTTTGTGCGTGGTGGAAGTGACGTCAAGGCGAAGTCAGGTGTGACTCGCGATGGCGGCGGCATTGTCAGCATGCGAATGTTCGACAGCTTGAAGCCGGTCATCGTTGCCATCAACGGAGCAGCAGTTGGGGTGGGAATAACAATGATTCTTCCTGCCGACATTCGACTTGCCTCTACCAAATCAAAATTTGGGTTTGTCTTCGCGCGTCGTGGCATTACACCCGAAGCTGCGTCATCGTGGTTCTTGCCCCGTCTAGTTGGCATGCAAACTGCTGCCGAATGGGTGTACACCGGAAGACTGATTAGCCCAGAAGAAGCACTGGAGCACGGCTTAGTGCGAAGTATTCACGAACCCGAAGATCTTGTACCTGCGGCCTTTGCTTTGGTTGATGAAATTGCGGCAAATACCGCCCCGGTTTCGGTTGCGATGTCACGGCAAATGATGTGGCGCATGTTGGGCGCGTCACACCCGATGTATGCGCACCGAATGGATTCCCGTGGCATCAATGCGCGAGGCAAGAGTCCCGATGCTGCTGAAGGAGTCAACAGCTTCCTTGAAAAGCGTGCACCCAACTTTCCAATGAAGGTAAGTGAAGGGCTGCCCGATATCTTCCCCGAATGGGTGGACCCGGAGTTTTCATGACGCCAGTTGAGGGGCCACTATTCGAACGTGTTGGTGGCATGCCTTTCTTTACGACTCTCGTTGACAACTTTTATGATGAAGTACAACGCGACGGTGTCTTGTTGCCTTTGTATCCACAGGATGACCTCGATGGGGCTCGTCACCGATTGACGCTTTTTCTCGCTCAGTATTGGGGTGGGCCGCGTACTTATATGGAAGAACGAGGGCACCCGATGCTTCGGATGCGCCACTTTCCTTACATGATCGGCAAATTGCAGCGCGATCATTGGCTGATCTGCATGGCCTCAGCAGTGCAAAAAACTACGGAAGATCCACACTTACAGGCCGAGCTAATGGACTACTTCGTGACTGCCGCAGATCACATGCGCAATGAGGATTTTCCGATGGACCAGCGCCCGTCGTTGCCCTCTACGGGCGGTTAGTTAAAGACAACAGTGCGATTGCCAAAAAGCATCACACGGTGTTCCACATGATCACGAACTGCGCGCGCAAGAACAGTTGTCTCGAGATCGCGACCCTTGCGAGCCATAGTTTCGGGTGTATCTCGGTGGGAAACGCGAACGACTTCCTGCTCGAGGATTGGGCCTTCGTCCAGAATCTCGGTCGCATAATGGGCGGTGGCACCAACGAGTTTGACGCCTCGATCAAACGCTTGCCGGTAGGGATTTCCGCCAATGAATGCTGGAAGGAACGAATGATGGATATTGATCACCTTCATGGGGAATGCATCCAGCACGGTTGGCGTGAGGATCTGCATGTAACGAGCCATGACCACAAGATCAATATTT
>JBIIRE010000164.1:0-3073 GCA_044341655.1 Ilumatobacteraceae bacterium
TGCAGCAACTCCAAGCAAAAGCGCAACGCTAAGCGTGGCGACACGGAATCTCATGTGCCCATGACAACGGGAACGATCATCGGCCGTCGCTTGGTTCGATCCGAAACAAACTTGCCTGCCGCTCTGCGCACATCACGCTCTAGCGCTTCAGCATCGCGCACACCTGCAGCCAACGATGCGACAACCGCGCGCTCCACCACATCACAGGCTTCATCAAGAAGATCTTCTGCTTCGGGCGCATACACCCAGCCTCGCGTAATGATCTCAGGGCCGTTGATCACATCGCCTTTGGCAAAATCCACTGTGACGACCACTACAACCACACCTTCTTCTGCGAGTACCCGCCGGTCGCGCAACACGCCTTGGCCAACATCGCCAACAATTCCGTCCACGTATAAATAGCCGGCATCGATACGGTCCACCTTTTCGAGACCAAGGGAATTGAGTTCAACCACATCGCCGTCTTCACACAACGGAATATTTGCCTGTGGAATGCCCATGATTTCACCAAGTGCAGCATTCGCAACCATGTGTCGATATTCGCCGTGCACCGGAATCAGGTATTCAGGCTTCGCGACGGACATATAAGTTTTCAGATCATCGGCTTGCGCGTGCCCCGTGGCGTGCACATCGGCAATTCCAGAATGGATCACTCTGGCACCCGCCCGGATAAGGCCGTCGATAACTCGATTGACATTGCCCTCGTTGCCAGGGATTGCATGGCTCGAAAGAATCACTGTGTCTTTCGCACCAACCTTCAACCACTTCGAATCACCACGCGCCAGCAAAGACAACGCCGACATTGGCTCACCTTGCGAACCCGTGGAGATCACGCACACTCGCTCGGGTGGAAAGTTACCGATCTCTTCGGCATCAATCACTGATGCATCTGGAATCTTGATTATCCCAAGATCGCGTGCCAAGCGGAGGTTCTTCTTCATTGATAACCCGAGTGTGGCCACAACACGCCCATTGTCGATTGCAACTTCAGCAATCTGTTGGATGCGATGAATATGGCTTGCAAAGCTGGCGGTGATGATGCGGCGGTCTGCGTTTTCGGCGAACAAATGACGCAGCACGTGCCCAACCTCACGCTCGCTCGGGGCATGGCCGTGTTCTTCGGCATTGGTTGAGTCCAACATGAGCAATCGCACGCCTTCGGTGCTGGCAATGGTACCGATTCTCGCTAGATCTGTGCGGCGACCATCAACTGGAGTGAGGTCGATCTTGAAGTCTCCGGAATGAAGAATCACGCCTTGGTCTGTGTGCACTGCAATTGCATGCGCGTGAGGCACGGAGTGCGTGACAGGGATGAACTCCACATCAAACGCTCCGATATTCAATCGCTCACCGTCTTTCACGGTGATCAATTGCGTGCGGTTGAGCAACCCTGCTTCTTCAATGCGATTTCGTGCGAGACCAAGCGTGACTGCCGAGCCGTAGATCGGAAAACTCAACTCACGCAGCAGGTACTGCAATGCGCCGACATGGTCCTCGTGGCCGTGCGTGGCAACACAACCAATGATGCGTTCTGCATTCGCTCGCAGCCAGGTGAAGTCCGGGAGAACTAGATCTATGCCGTGCATGTCAGGCTCAGGGAACATGAGCCCGCAATCGAGCATCAACAATTCGTCGTTCTGTTCCAGAACCATGCAGTTACGGCCGATCTCACCAAGACCACCGAGGAAGTAAATCCGGACTGAGTTTTGTGAACTATTTGTCACTCGTATTCGCCGTTACTTGGTTTCTGCGCGGCGCTTGAGCAGGTTTTCATAAACATTGACCGCGTTGTCATGAACACTTTGTGGCGCTGGGCCCATTGGCAACCGCGCAGAGCCAACTTTGAAACCAAGATGCTGCATCATCGCTTTGGTGGGCAATGGGTTTGGCGCAGAATCACCAGTCTCAAATGCGAATGACTCGATCAGTCGTGAATTCACGCGTCGGGCTCCATCTGCATCACCAGCAAACCAACGTTTCATCATCTCGGTGTGATCTTCACCTGCCCAATGCGTCGCCACGCCAATCACACCAGAGCCACCGATTGACAAAAATGGAAGCGTGAAGCCGTCGTCGCCCGAGTAGAGCTCAAATGATGAATGGCCAGCGGCCGACATTTTCTCCATCAACACCGCAGTTTCGGCAGGATTTCCTGCTGCATCTTTGACCGCCACGATGTTGGAGTTAGAACGCACGAGATCAATCATGGTGTCGGAGTTGATCTTGCGACCCGATCGCACGGGAATGTCGTACATCACTACTGGCAGGTTGGTGGCATTCGCCATTGCTTCGATGTGTGCGGCAATTCCCGACTGTGACGGGCGGTTGTAATAAGGACACACGGCAAGGATGCCATCGACACCAATACGAGTGGCTTCCTTGGTTAGATGCACTGAGTGTGCAGTGTCATTTGACCCAGTACCAGCGATTACCGGTGCGGTTACGGCTTCGCGTACCGCACGCCACAGGTCAATCTTCTCCGGATCCGTGAGGGTCGATGATTCACCGGTGGTGCCTGCGATCACGAGGCCGTCATTACCGTTGGCGACAAGCCATTTGGCGAGACGTTGCGCTTCGTCAAAATCAACCGATCCGTCGTCGCGCATCGGTGTGACCATTGCTGTCAACACGTGACCAAAACGCGCCATGTGCATCCCTTCGGGTAGCGGTGAACGACCCCTACCCTATTGCGCCTAACGAAATTATTTGGAGTCTTTAGCTCAGTGCTGAATCGGGTTCGGAGTCTCTTCTCCGAGCTCGAACTTGAGGTACTCCTCGCCGGTGTTCTCCCAGTCCTCGAACTGGATGACGCCGAGATCCTCAAAGCGGTGGCGCAGCCAGGAGTCGTTGCGGTCAAGCAGGCCGAGCTTCTTGCAGTTCGGCACAATCTTGGAGAACAGCATCTGCTGGAAGACCATACGGGTGGGATCCTTCAGCACCATTGGAGCGATTTCCTTTGGCTTCATGCCGAAGTGTTCCCAGACTTCTTGCTGGATGAATCGGTCGCGCATACGAACTGAGGCCTCGAAAGCGAACTCTTGGCGATCCTTCATCTCGGCGTCGGTCATGCCGT
>JBIIRE010000055.1:0-10196 GCA_044341655.1 Ilumatobacteraceae bacterium
TTCACTGGTGAAGCAGTACCAGTAAAAGTAGGCAACGGATCAAAAGTCACCACACCAGTAGTGGTGTTCACCGTATAAGTGCCCTCATCAGCAACCGTCAACGAAGTCAACGTGCACGAAGCATTCGGCGTTGAAGTCGTGGCACACAACCGCACAGACGACGCAACAAGTGAAGCACCAGACCCAGCAGAGTCATTAGTCAACAGTGTGATCATCTGATTCGTGTCAAAGTCCCCAGAAGACGTGTCATTCGCAGCGGTAGGAACCGTATTTGTGACTGTTGGTGTATATGTGCTCGATGAAATTTTGCCGTTCCCATCGGTGACTTGATAACCAAGAGGAGTTGGAGTGCCTACATATCCAGTTTCAGGTGTGAAGGTCATTACACCTGAACTATTCACAACATATGAACCAACGCCATTTACAGTGATTGTGGTGCCAGGCGTAATCGTACAATTCGGAGAGACCTCTGCTGGGCTTGAATTCGGATTACACAACCGAAGAGTTGTCGCATCAAAGTTCGTACTAGTTCCAGCAGCGTTAACCGTCTTTATATCATTGTTGAGCAAGTTGACAGATTGAGATGTGTTAATTGAACCTGTAGTTGTATCGGGCTGGGAAGTGGGCACCGGAGTGTCATGACACATTGCTCCGTCTGCAGGTGCAGTTCCGAAGCTGTACATATTCACAAAACTTGATGAGGCACTAGCTGTCTCAGGATTGGAAATTCTGTAAACAGTTCGATTGGGATCAATAACGATGATCTCTCCAAAACCATTGGAATACAACGCTGGAGAGTCTCCGTAATTAGTCGGGAAAATGGTTCGGACCGTTGCTGTCCATGTGTTGCCCGCAGCGCGGGTTATCTTGTAAAAGTTTTGTTGTCTGACCGAATAGAACTGGCCATTGAAATAGGCCAGATCATCGCCAGCAACTTGGATGCTCGTTGTGATAGTCGTTGCTTCGCGCGTCGCCACGTTGATGGAATAAAGAGTTGAAACGAAGCCAGTCTTCTTGACGACTAGATTTCCCTGATCATCAAAATCACCGCCAGTAACGGCGGACATGTCAGCAGCCGTTACCCCAGATATCGCTCCGATATCAGTGGCTATTCCAGCACTATCAATCTTTACCAAGTTTCCAGCGGTGCGACCGTTAACTGATGTTTTTGCGATGCCATACATGTATCCATCAAGGACGTTGAAACCGATCGCATTGATTCCACCAAGAGTATTTGGGCCAAGTTCATATGAGATCGCTCTTGAATCTGATGGATTCGATTGGTATAGCTGCGACCCGATGATGTGATACATGTTTGCGTTACAGGTGAATTTTCCTGAAACTAAATCGTTCGTCACAACTTGAGTGGAGTTAACTTCGTTGCTGAGCCCAGTTGTGCTGACGTTGATCGACTTATTGGTATAAGTGCCTGCTACGTCTGCCCGAACTGCAATGCTGTACTCACATGAGGCGACTCCATTCGTCATGGAAGCATTACTTACAGTTACTACGCCAGAAGTTGCGCTCATGGTGGCCGGGTCAAGGGCAACTGTTGACCCTCCTGGACAGGTTGTCATCATGTTGGCATTGGTGTCTACAACTAAACCTGCTGGCAAAGTGTCAATAAATCCCAAACCCGATTTTGCCGTATTTCCTGAACTGTTCTGAATTGTGAAGATCAAGGTTGAAATTTGACCTTTTGACACCGTTGAAGGAAAGAACCGTTTTGACAATGTCGGCAGTGCCGTATATGTCGCATTGATCACACCTGCCGTTGAAGTTGTAATCGTGCTGACTTTTGAGGTCAAGGTTGTCACAGTGGTTGTTGACTCGGTGCTTGTCCTTTCTGAAAGTGTTCCCGAATTACCAGCAGTAACGACAGAACTTGTGACGGCTGCCGTTGCGACGTCATTAAATTTGATGGCATAAGACCCTGGCACCACATAAGGAAAACTGTATTGCCCAGACGAATCCGTTAATGCTGTGATCGTTTGACCACGCAGTACAATCACCGCATAATCATCTGGGTACAGCAATGGTGTTCCTGTTGCGTCAGTCAGGGTAACTAATGCACCACTGACCGCACCACCCGATGTTGTCTGTGCGGTTCCAGACAAACTTGAGCTACACATACTCGCGCTCATTGCGCCCACGTTGACATCTGCGGTCACGGGGGTAAAGGGTGTAACGGTCGAATTTTCGGTAGCAGATCCAGTTGCCTCAACTTGTGTTACCGAAGCATCAAGTTGTGATGCCTGGAATACAGGTCCAGTTGGACAAGCGATCGCAGTGGGACGGAGGCAAAGCTCCGGGCTACCCCCAATGGCTGTCGTACGCGCGCTTATGTCGCCGTACTCGGTTCGACCGGTAAACGTAACAGTAAAAGTTGGTGCTTGGCCTGATTCTGCAACGGAAAGGTTTGAAAGGTCAACAGTCTTTGGTGCCGTCGATGGGATAGCCACATCTGTCCAACCTGTGATTGCAGAACCATCGGCCGTTTTCACTGTCAATGTCGCTGACGAGTAGACAAAATTTGCTGTAAGCGTAAAACTTCGCCACTCTTCGATAGCACTGGTTTGTGAGCACGCCATGCGCGGCACTCCCACTCCAGCGGCAAACACAGCAGTCGGTGCGGGCACTGCACAGTTGCCCATCGCTCCGGTGTATGTGTCGTAGGTCTGGATAATCCCATCGTGGGAGTTTGACCACAAACAATTTGGGTTGTACGGATCTAGGACGACTTGGTAATTGGTATCTGTGATACCGGTACTTGACCAGTTAACACACCAATTATCCAGCCCAAAATCCCAACAAAAAATCTTGCCTTGTCCTGCTGCCCAGTTTGCATCACCCCAATAAAGACGCGTGCCGTAATTAGATAGAACTCCACCATATGCGTCGTAGCTTGACCTGTAGCTGCCTGTGAATTTCGTATTGAAATTACTTGTCAGCGATGAAGTGATATCAACACCATTTTCATCAAAACAAGTACGAGCTGTGTCAAGGGATGAGAAGCACACTCCGGCGACTCCACCCTGCCCATCTGGAAGTTTGAAGATGCGAGTTGATTTTGCAGTGATCGTCCGCGCGTTAGTCCACCCCGTGCAAGGCAATCCAGTCAATGCAACAACACAAATGGCCTTTGCGTAGCGACCACCATTCCCATAAATCCTGCCATCCCATTCCATGACCAATGGTCGCCAGCGATTTCCGGTACTCGACACATTGGTGAGTGAAGCACCAAAATCAATTAGTCCTCCCGAGCTACATGGTTCTCCGGCGCCACCGTTTGCGGCAATATCCACACACAACAAATCTCCTCGTGCGGTGTGCCAGGTAAAAATTCTGGTTCCGGATTTAGCGATACCACCAGTGCAGTCGTATAGGTACGTTGAAGTGCCACCTGAAATACAGGTTGTCCCGACAATATCTCCCGCGGAACCGGCTGAGACGAATGCACTTCCTGTCGAACCTCCACACCACTTATTTGTAAGTGTGATGTCGTCGGTTCGCACACAAGCAAATCCAACTTGGTTTACACCACCTGATGTGAGCACGGTTGGGAACCAGATCTCTTCTCGAATCGGGTCATACACACCAGACGATTGCTCATTTGTGTGCATGGTAAACGTTGGCGACGAACTTGATAACAATAAAAAGGGCCAGGTGCCATGGCATCGCACTCCGGTTCTTAAATAGCAGTCAATGCTTTGGTTGGATCCAGATCCATTGTGGTGCCACACATTGAAAAGCCGACCCTGATCATCAAAAAAGACATCCCAACCGTCGCCGCTCGTGCCCGTAGTAGTTGGAAACTGACCAGTGGTCGGCTGTGCTGCATTTGCATCTGTTGATGCAATTTGACGCCCCGATGAATCCGTTCCTTCGCTAATAACGGAACCCTCAGCCTTAACAAAGCGGATCGTGGACCATTCGGCTGATGTCGTAGGGGCAACGGTCGACCAAACCGTGCCATTGGTCGAATATGAGATGTCCCATCCCGATGGTGCCACGACATCTGCGGTGCTGGTCAGGTTGAGGGTTGGCTCAAGCTCAATTTGTACGAGTTGATTCGTGGTTCCCGCAATTGAAACTGGGGCGATTGCGGTGAGGTCGACTTTGTTCCCGGGGGTGACCTCTGAAGCGATTGCAGCCGAGTCTGGGGTGTAATCAACATTCAATGCCAAATTTGATGTTGCAAGGACCGGCGATACCCCTATTGACGAGTAGGTCATCCCGAACGCAAGTGCAATCGCTACGAAAATCCGACCACGAAACGTGACGAAGCCCAGGATGGCCCTAACGGAAAAACCGTGATTTATCTTGGTTTTAACTGCAGCCATGTGTCTTCCTGATTAGAACATAGAGCCTATTTTTATCAAAGTTTGATAGAGAGTACTCACAATTGGAGTTTCCTTCAATTCTGAAAGGTTGACGGTCAGAAGATTTGGCCAAACTGGGCATAACTTGCGTTTGAAGACCTACGAGAAGCTCCTTGGGTTTACAAGAACCCCTACCCGATAAGTCCGACTGGGTTCGGAGTTGTGTCACCCTGGTCTGTAGTTTGAAAAGGCACCAAAGAGCCAGTTGGAGGGGCAAAATGGCAAATCAAGTACCTCTCGTCGACTACCTAGTACTCGGCGACAAACCACATCTCGTAGCAAACGAATGCACCAAGTGCGGAGCACGGTTCTTTGACCGTCGCAGCGCATGTGCAAGCTGCTCGAACACCGAATTCAAGAAGGTAGACGTTGCCACCGAAGGCACACTTCAGACCTTCAGCATTGTGCATATGGCGGCTCCTGGCCTGCCCGTGCCCTTTGTTTCAGCGATCATCAACTGCGGTGGCACAAGCGTGCGTACCAATGTGATCAATATCGAAGCAAAGCCTGAGAACATCCAGCTCGGCATGAAAGTGCGTCTCGCCACCTATTCAATGGGTGCAGATTCAGCAGGCACAGAAGCAATCGCATTCGGCTTTGAGCCAGCGAAGTAATCGAATAGGGAAAAGGAACTAAGGGGAAAGAAATGGCAAGCAACGACGTATACATCCTCGGCATTTACATGACGAAGTTCGGCAAGCACTCCGATCGTGACGTGCTCGACCTCGGCTCTGAGGCAATTCTCAATGCACTCAAAGATGCCGGCGTATCCATGAAAGACATGGGCGTAATGGCAGCTGGACAGTTGATGGGTGGCGTAGGTATCGCACAGCAACTCCAAAAGCAGATCGGCCAGACGGGTATTCCGGCCTACAACGTGACCAACGCCTGCGCCACTGGTGCAACCGCGATGCGTGTTGTTTACATGAGCATCGCTTCAGGAGAGTGCGACTACGGTCTCGCCGTTGGTGTTGAGAAACTGGCTGGAGCCGGCCTTCTCGCTGGTGGTTCACGCGCAGACAGCGGTGACACATGGAAGCCACAAGGTCGTCAGGGTGCGATTGTCCCAACCGATGGTCTCATCGGAACTGACACCATGCCAGGCACATTCGCGCAGATTGGTCTTGAGTATGGCCACCGCTACGGCGGGGTCACCTTTGAGGATTTCGCGAAGATCTCTGAGAAGAACCACTCCAACTCGGCACTCAACCCGTTGGCTGCGTACCAAAAAGTGTTCACTCTTGAAGAGATCATGAACGACATCATGATCTCGTACCCGAACACCCGCCCGATGTGCTCGGCTAACTGTGACGGTGCAGCCGCTGCAGTGCTCGTGAGTGGCGCAAAGTTGAAGACCCTGTCACGCGAGCAACAGCGCCGCGCAGTCAAGGTATCGGCATCGATTCTCACAACCGACCCATACGAAGAGGCCTGCCAAGTGCTGCCGAACGTGAACACTCTCACCAAGCTCGCTGCAAAGCAGGGTTATGAGAAGGCCGGTATCGGACCAGAAGATCTCAACCTCGTTGAGCTTCACGACTGCTTCGCTACCGCTGAGCTCGTGCACTACGACAACCTCGGTCTTTGCCCCGAAGGCGGTGCGGTTGACTTCCTCCGCGCTGGCCATCCATACCGCACTGGCAAGACTCCAGTGAACGTTTCAGGCGGCCTGCAGTCCAAGGGTCACCCGATCGCTGCTACCGGCATCGCCAACATCTGGGAGATCTGCCATCACCTTCGTGGTGAGGCTGGTCCGCGCCAGATCGAGGGTGCAAAGGTCGGTCTCGCGCACGTGATCGGTCTTGGAAACGCATGTGGCGTTCACATCCTGGAGAAGTCGGCGCTCTAACAAAGTCGCAAAAGGACGTCGTTCGTGTCGGCTTTCGCTCTTGACTCAATTCGAAATCGGGTTCGTGGCCTGCATTCGCTTTGGGTCGAGGCAGCCGACACGATGGACACCGAGCACGTAAACCACTACGAGCGACCTGGTGTATTACCGATCGCATTCACAGTGCATCACGCGATCAATATTGAGGACTCCTCGGTCAACTTCTTGATGCGTGGCCAACTCCCGATTTGGCATCGGGATGGCTGGGCGTCACGTACCGCGGTTGCAATTGATAACCACGGCAAAGAACTCACTGTCGCGGAGATGGAAAGCCAACGCATTGGCAATTGGAATGCGTACAAGGAATACATGCACACGGTGTTTGCAGAGACTGAGTCTTGGCTTGAATCACTTGCACCATCCGATCTCGAGACAGTGCTGTTCAACGGCGAGTTCCCAGACATGTTCAAGAAGGCTTACATCGCCCGCGTGGTGCAGGACCAGATCCGTTTGGTTGACGCGATTGAGTGCTGGGTGTTCCAGCACGGCATCCGCCACATGGGTGAGTTGGAACATGCCCGAGCCCTAGTTGGGCTCGGGGGCATGACCTCTTAGTGGAAAACTGGTTTCCTCACAAAGAGTCGAGGAACTTGTTGCCTTATGACGGTGAGATTTATCTCTTTGAGGACGCGGTCGACTCCCCGGACACCAGACTCGTTCAACTCATTGAGGGCTTGGCCTGGGCACAGCAGCAAATTGTCGTGTTCAATCGCCTCCACAACGAACCTCGATTATCGGCTTGGTATGGCGACCCAGAATGTTCATACACGTACTCGGGCATTACCCTGCAGCCCGCACCATGGGTGGAGCCGTTACTCAATATCAAGAAAGTTTGTGAGGAGCTAAGCGGCGCAACCTTTAATTCGGTGTTGGCAAATCTTTACCGAGACGGAAACGACTCCATGGGATGGCACGCCGACAACGAACCCGAACTCGGGCCCAACCCAACGATTGCGTCGGTGAGCTTTGGTGCTGAACGGCGATTTGATCTTCGACACAAGGTCACGAAAGAAAAGGTACAGGTCGTTCTGCCTCATGGTTCGATCTTGGTGATGTCTGGTGAAACCCAATTGCACTGGATGCATTCAATTGCTAAAACCAAGAAAGTGCGCGAACCACGCGTCAATCTCACTTACAGATTGATTCAAATTTGACTCAATCGCGGCTGAACAATCCTCCGAGTGATGCCGCTGGTCCAGATGAACCATTTGAACTTCCAAGCGCAGCCTGGATCCAACCGAGGAACTCATTGGGATTACGTGACTGCACTAGCACTCGGCCCGGACCTGTGAAATCAAATACCAAGCCTTCACCGGTCTTCACCATTTGCACAATCCCACCCGTAGCTTTTCGCAATGACATCTGAACAGATGCGTCGTAGGCGACCATGTGGCCCGTATCAACAGTTATCTTTTCGCCAGGCGCAAGGTTCCAAGTTTCAAGTGCGCCATAACACGCGATCACAATCGGACCACTGCCAGAAGCATGCATGATGAATCCACCTTCAGAACCAAAAAAGTTCTTGAAGCCACCCCACTTGGTATCAATGTTCACGGTTAGCGCCGATGCCAGCCATGAGCCGCGCTGAACCACGAGCCCCTCGGCTGGGGTGTCGAGCACAATCACATCGCCTGCGAGCCGTGGGGCGACATCAACGAATCCGCCTTGGGGTGGGGCCTTATATGTGGTCAAAAAGAATGATTCCCCACCTAGTGCGGCCCGCTTCAGCGACTTCAGTACACCGCCTTCGGCCTTTGCCTCAAGCACAACACCGTCAGAAGTGGCCATCATGGCACCAGCTTCGGCGCGAACGGTCTCATTGGGTTCGAGGGTCAATCGGGCGATACCAAAGGCGGGAGCATTACGAATTTCAATCTGCTTACCCAATGCTTAGCACCGCAAGTTGCCCGACTGAATAAAACAGTCCAGTTGCACCGTAAAATGGGGACATGGGTATGCGTGACGGTGATGGCTGGGTGTTGTGTCACTGTTCCCGCCACCATTGGGGGCTCTACGGTGCGGCTGGTCTTCTTGTCGTGCGTCGAGATCTTGAAGAGCCACATGTCCTACTGCAATTGCGCGCCGCTTGGACTCATGGTGGTGGCACCTGGGCAATCCCTGGCGGTGCACTTGATTCACATGAATCACCCGTTGAAGCTGCGATTCGTGAAGCCGAGGAAGAAGCCGGGATACTTTCCCACCATTTAGAAGTCAAAGGCATCTACTCAGATGACCATGGAAACTGGCGCTACGACACGGTAATTGCCCATGCACATTCCGATGCTGGTGCACGACTCGCGAACCACGAGGCTGATGACTTTCGCTGGGTGATGTTGCACGAAGTTCCAGATCATGATCTGCATCCAGGGCTACGCAGTTCGTGGGACTCCGTGCACGCTCATGTGCTCCAAACTCTGCGCGACTAAAGATTCTTTTGAAAATCATTCCGATTCCACTGGACCCAGTGATTCGAAACAAGGTTGCTAGCTGGAGTCACCGAGCTTGGAGCATTGACTTCCCAGGCGACACTGAACAGACGTACTTAGATCTGTATGAGCAGTCGTCACACAATGCGACTTCTCTCCCCTACGTATGTGTTGCGATCGCTGATGATGGGGCTGTTATCGGCACAGCAACACTGGTCGCTGACGACGAATTGCCAGGTTTTGAAGATTTAAACCCATGGCTTGCGGCCGTGTGGGTGGAACCCGAGCATCGGAGTGTCGGCGTGGCAAATGCAATGGTTAATCACATAGAAGAAAAGGCGGCTGCACTCGGTTACAAGAACTTGTTTTTGTACACACATGATCAACAGGACTGGTATCTGCGTCATCATTGGGAAATCATTGGCGTGGG
Source organism: Ilumatobacteraceae bacterium (assembly GCA_044341655.1). GTDB lineage: Bacteria > Actinomycetota > Acidimicrobiia > Acidimicrobiales > Ilumatobacteraceae > CAIYHK01. Next base: position 9,127 of record JBIIRE010000055.1, read on the forward strand.
GTCTCTTGCTCACCACGCAGTCACGGTGATGCAGAAGGCTCTTTAGGAGTCTGTGGTCACAGCTTCTGGCAAATGGCGAACTTTCCCCTCACACTTGCCATAGTACGCCCATATTGACACCGCCCGTGAAGCCACTATCTTGGGCGAGAAGCGAAAATAGTGTGCAAATTAATTTGCACCGTATTAAGGGGGAAAAGTGGCTGGACGCGTCGAAGGAAAGGTTGCACTAATCACAGGTGCTGGCCGAGGGCAGGGTCGTTCGCACGCAGTGCGCCTCGCAAGTGAGGGTGCCAACATCGTGGCAATCGATATCTGCGAACAGATTGAATCAAATCCTTACCCACTGTCATCCTCGGAGGATCTTGCTGAGACCGCACGGCTTGTTGAAAAAGAGGGACGCTCATGCGTAAGCGTGAAGGCAGATGTACGTGATCTTTCCCAATTGAATGCTGCGGTCAAGCAAGGCATTGATCGCTTGGGCAAGATCGACATCGTTTGCGCCAACGCAGGCATTTTGCCAATGGGTGCCGGTAAAGGTGCTCAGGCCTACATGGATGCATTCGCAGTTGACTTCATCGGAGTATTCAACACTGTGCAAGCAACGATGAACATCATCCCCGACGGTGGCTCGATCATCATCACCGGCTCAACTGCTGCGTTGTTGCCTCAGACACTTGACAACCCAGCAATGGGTGGCGGCGGTGTTGGATACGGTGACGCCAAGAAAGCCCTTCTTCCGTTCACCGAGAAGCTTGCTCTCCAATTGGCGTCACGTTTCGTGCGCGTGAATTGCATTCACCCAACAAACTGCAACACGCATCTCCTGCACCACCCCGATCTGTATCGGATTTTCCGTCCCGATCTTGAGAACCCAACCGTTGACGATGCGATGCCCGCATTTATGACCTTCCAAGCGATGCCAATCCCCTACATCGAACCAATCGACATGTCGAATCTCGTGTTGTTCCTGGCATCGGATGAGTCGCGCTACATCACGGGACACCACATCCGTGTGGATGCAGGCTCATTGCTGCAGGTCCCGGGCTCTGCTCGCGCCTGATTCGCACGCC
>JBIIRE010000165.1:0-3048 GCA_044341655.1 Ilumatobacteraceae bacterium
GTTCGATTCGATGACTCTGCTTCCTCAAGATCTACCTTTATTGAAGTGCGTGCTACTGACCGAGTGGGAATTCTGTTTCGGATCACCGAAGCGATGGTGGATCTAGGACTTGACATTCGACACGCCAGAGTGCAAACCATTGGGGACGAGGCGGTTGACACTTTCTACGTTCGTAACAGGGACGGATCACTCGTGACGGATATTGATCATCGGAAAGAGATCCAGCGTGCGATCTTGCACGCAGTTACGCGTGCTGACTAGCGCTCGTCCTGATCGCGAAGAAACTGTTCGAGTTCTTCAATGAGTAGTTCACCAGAATCATCATCCGCCAAGGCGATTGCATCTCCCTCTTCATCTTCAATCTCGGCATCGGTCATCTGCTCGAGTCGTTCAACATATGGCGCCAAGTCGTCATTTTCGTCGATGAGATCAGACACGCGCGCGTCGTAGTCACCGATCTCGTCCCAAAGCCCACCGATTGGAGCCGGCGTGCCGATGATTTCGCAGGCACGTGTGATCAATGCAATTGCAGCACGTGGGGAAGGTATTTGCGATGCGTATGCGGGTACTGCTGCCCATAGCGATGCTGCATTGAGGCCACTCTCAAACGACGCTTGCTGAAGTACGCCAACGATTCCAGTTGGGCCTTCGTATTGAGATCGCTGTAGCGAAAAGCGTTCGATCATGTCGTCGTCGCTTGCCGTGCCAACGAGTTGAACAGGTCGAGTGTGGGGTACATCTGCGAGGAGGGCACCAAGAGTGATGAACATTGAGGAGTCAAACTTCTCTGCGATTGAGAGAACTTGGTCTGTGAACATCCTCCATCTGAGGCTTGGTTCTGGGCCAAGAATCAGAATCACATCACAACCAGGAGTTGACGCCCACCACGCTTTGACCATCGGCCAACGGATGCTGCGCGTGCGACCGTCAAGAAGCTGCACGTGGGGACGAATTGTTGCAAAGTCGGTGAACAACTCAGGATCAAGCTCAGCTAATGGCTGGGCATCCCATACTTCAACGAGTCGCTGTAATGCGCCCGAAGCGGCGTCGCCAGCATCATTCCAGCCACTGAAAGCAGCGATCACCGCAGGGTGACGAAGTGCCGGCTTTGAGAGCCATTTGATCTGGGACTGCATCGACATTCAACGCCAACGATACATCCAAAAGATGGTGTGGTCACATTGAAATCTGGTGCACATTAGGCTGGTTACGCATGTCAGTAACGGTGGAAAAGGCAACCCAAGCCTCAGATGAACTTGTGCAGGCAATGCAGAAGTTGATTCCACAACTCTCGTCATCGAATGCCCCACCGTCACTGTCGGAATTGAACGAGATCATTGCCTCGGAGTCCTCAGTTCTCTTCGTTGCACGAGTAGAAAATCAGATTGTTGGGTCGCTGACACTTGCAACCTTTCGCATTCCAACCGGTATCAGGGCATGGATTGAAGACGTTGTTGTCGATGAATCTGCACGCGGTCATGGTGTTGGTGAAGCCTTGAATCGTGCCGCGCTTAATGAGGCGAAGCGCCGTGGTGCCATCACAGTGGAACTCACTTCGCGCCCTTCGCGAGAAGCGGCCAATCGGCTATACCTGCGGATGGGCTTTGTGGTGCGTGAGACCAATGTATATCGGTACACCTTATGACTATCCCGGAAATTGACGACGCTAAGTACATCTCGTTTGTGTCGTTTCGCAAAGACGGTACTCCCGTTCCATCTCCGGTGTGGTGTGTTCCGTACGATGGCGGCTACGCGTTCACAACTGAGCCGCAATCGTGGAAGGTGAAGCGTATTCTCGCTAATCCAAAAGTCACGATTCAGGTGTGCAACTTGCGTGGGCATGTCAAAGCGGGCGCCAATGTTTATTCGGGTACTGCTGAGTTGCTAGATGCTGATGCCACCGCCGACGTGCGCGAACGAGTGAAGCGCAAATATCCAATCGCCTACAAGCTTCTCATTGAGCGCAGTGACCGCAAGGCGGCGCGGCGCGGTGAACCACTGACAGTGGGTACTGCGGCGATCAAAGTGACACTTCAGTAACTGTCAACCGGGGGAGTGTCCAGAGGGCGATGTGTCTCTCGGTAGTCACGCAACCACTGAGAAATAGCGAATCTATTGGCACTGAGCTGTTTGTAGCTGGCGATGTCGGGAGGTAGGGCATCAAGGGCGTTCGCCAATAAATTGGCAGATTCAGAGTCTTTAGCGGTAGTGGTCAGTGGTGTCAGGAAAGTTCGGATCGTGAAGAGCATGCACCTTGTTCTTTGAAAGCGCGTGAGAGTTTCACGTTCGACACGGAGATAATGATCAGCTGGAGCTGCACTTCCCATCCGCGGAAGGGCCGTGCCATCGGTGGGCTGGTAAAGATCCGCACTGTCAATCACACCCCAACCAAGCCGCCAAACTGGTTTGTCAACAGAGAGCCGTGTGAGGAAGTCATCTATGGCTGGCTCAAGCTGATCGTTCAAGCTGGCAACAGGAGCATGTACTTCCCGCATAGAAAGGCCAAGTTTTGATCGCAAATCCCAGCGATTTGGGAAGTGCACACTTCCCGCACCAAAAATCAATTCGCCATCGCGTTCAACCATGACTATCAAGTCTTCTTGCACATGCATTGATATTGCGACAAGTGGATTAAGCGAAGAATCAACTCTTGGGTTTGAAAATCGATCTGGGTGAACTGCTGCTAGATGATTACTGATCGCAGAGGTAACTTCCTCAATTTCATCTGATATGTCGTCGATTGTGCCAAAAGTCGTATGTGGGAAATTAACTGACAGTTGTTTTTTCAGTTCTAATTCATTGGCAGCGTGTTCGTCGAATATGAACCACTCGACAGGATCAAGAGGACGGATACCAAGTCGCCATCGAAAGGTCTCACCACGGTGCTCGCGGTGTGGTTCAAATCGCGATGTGGTCACATCACTATCGTACGAAAACAAAAGAGCCCAGCCGGGGGTGGCTGGGCTCTCGTGTGCACTTCCAATGCCGCTTGCAGTGCGGCGCTCAACTGAGAGTTGTGCTTGAACTCTCTGCAGGCATGTCATCTGG
>JBIIRE010000166.1:0-2996 GCA_044341655.1 Ilumatobacteraceae bacterium
ATTTGGTTGTTACCCACCTTCACAAAATCTGTGATGTTGTATTCGCTTGCCAGACGGCTATCGGTTCCCCAGCCAACAAATTCTCCATTAATCCACAATCCGTGGACACTCTCTGCTCCGCCAACATGAAAAATGATCGATCGGTCTTTCCATGACTTCGGCATCACAAAGGAGTGGCGATACACAACTGTTGGAACTTCGTCAGGAAGGTTCGGGGGCAACTCCTTCCAGGGCATCACAATGTTCGTGTAATGAGGTAGATCACCCAGCCCTTGAAGTGTCCAGTTGCCTGGCACGGAAAGCTCCTGCCACGAATCAACTTCAACATTCTCTTGCACCGCCGCCGTGGGCACCTCGCTCGGGTGCGACCAACGCTTTGCTCGCCACGTCCCATTGAGAGGTAGCCGCCAATATGAGGTAGCGAGGTCACCCGCACGGGCAGCGTCCATGGTTTTGTAGGCAACAATCGGCGATCGCATAGGGAGCCGATTTACTGCAACCACCTCTGGATCAGCCCACGGTTGCCATGAATCAAAGAGGAACTCAGCGTTCATCAGTACCGATCTTCGCAGTTCTCTTCACGTGGCGACTCTAGACAACTGCTGACCAGTCAATTTCAAACCATCGGGCCAACGACTCCCCTGGCTCGAGCACCAATGGGTTGGCTTCAAATTCGTTCGGTGGGCCCGACTGGGGTTCAACACAAAGACCACGTTGATCTCCGTTGTAAACAACCCAATGCGAACAATCACTTCTCAGCATCAGAGTGAGTCCTACGACCTCAATTTCAACCTCGCTACTTCGATGGAAGAAACAGTCGTCAACTGGGGAACCAGCTACCGGCAAACCCACTCGCGTCGGCGCGCTCGGCATACCTTCGCCATCGCGCGGCAACCATTCGGTGAACTGGGTCTTGACGCTTGCAGGGTTTACAAACCATGGATGCCATCCGACCTGTGCAGGCATCGGTGCTGCGGCTGTTACTTCAAGTTCGAAGCGAATTTTCTTCGGCTCAATTTCCACTCTGTGTGCAATAGCGCCAGCAAACGGCCACTGTGGGCCCAACTCGGTGCGCATTGTCGTTGATTTTTCATCATTGGCAATTACTTCCCAGACCGTGTCGTCCACCGTGCCATGAATCGCGTGTGGGGGCATCCGCTTTGCCAGTTGATAGTCCTTGCCTTGGAAATTAAAACGCCCATTGCGCACTCTCCCAGCGAAAGGCACCATGGGATACATTCCCCAACCAAAGTCTGAATCTGCCGATTCGGCACCAACAATTAGTTCCGCACCGAACACTTTCAGCGATGCGAGACGGCCACCACATGTGTCATCGATCAAGGCTGCGCTGTCGCCATGATCGAGACGGATCATTGTCTTTGATTATTCGATCACGTTGGTAATGGCACCGAATTCCGCGCCACTAACCAATTTGGCAAACTTCGCCAGCACGCCACTCGTGTAACGCGGTGGATTCGGCTTCCAACCCTTGCGTCGTTCAGCAAGTGTTGCTTCGTCAACGAGAAGGTCAAGTTTTTTTGAGTGCACGTCAATCAATACCTTGTCACCGTCGCGAATAAATGCAATCGGACCACCATCGGCCGCTTCAGGCGCAACGTGACCAATGCAGAATCCCCAGGTACCACCCGAGAACCGACCGTCAGTGATTAGTGCACAATCAGAACCACGCCCTGCCCCCTTGAGTGCCCCAGTAATTGCCAACATCTCGCGCATACCGGGACCACCCTTTGGCCCTTCGTAACGAATCACGATCACCGTGCCGGGCTTAATGTCATTGGCAACAATTGCTGCCATCGCACCGTCTTCGCCGTCGAAAACTCGAGCGGGTCCCTCGAAATGCAACTGATCCTTCGTGAGCCCTGCAACTTTCACCACTGCCCCGTTAGGCGCAAGGCTTCCACGCAACACATTGAGTCCACCCTCTGCATGAATTGGATCGGACAGTGGATGGATTACATCGCCGTCTGGTTGTGGTGGATTTATCTCGGCCAGATTTTCCGCCATGGTCTTACCTGTGCATGTGAGCACATCACCGTGCAAGAGTCCGGCATCCAACAACATCTTCAACACCACAGGGACTCCACCAATACGATCAATATCGGTCATGTGGTACTTGCCACCGGGTTTGGTATCCGCAATATGGGGAACCTTCGCAGCAATTCGGTTGAAGTCTTCGAGTTCCAACTTCACACCAGCTTCATTGGCAAGAGCAAGAAGATGGAGAACGGCATTGGTTGAACCACCCAACGCATTTGTGACCGCGATTGCATTCTCGAATGCTTTCTTGGTGAGGATGTCGCGAGGACGAATTCCGAGACGCAACATGTTGACTACGGCTTCGCCTGCAATCTTGGCGTCAGCGTCACGACGCGAGTCAATTGATGGCGGCGATGCAGCACCAAGAATGCTCATACCAAGGGCTTCAGCAATTGACGCCATCGTGTTCGCCGTGAACATTCCGCCACAAGCACCTTCACCCGGACACGCATTGCGCTCGACGGCGCCGAGCTCTTCTTCAGAGATCGTGCCGAGAGCACATGCACCGACCGCTTCAAAGACACTTGTGATGTCAAGCGCCTTGCCATCGAGGTTGCCGGGAAGAGTTGAGCCCGCGTATACGAATACCGATGGCAGGTTGAGACGCGCAGCGGCCATCAACATTGCTGGAATGCTCTTGTCACATCCGGCCAACCCAACAAAGCCATCAAAACGCTCGGCATGAATAACTGTCTCCACCGAGTCGGTGATCACCTCACGACTCACAAGCGAAGCGCGCATTCCTTCGTGCCCCATTGAGATGCCATCGCTCACAGTGATAGTGCCGAATTCAAGCCCAACGCCACCGGCTTGCTGCACTCCTTGCTTGGCCGCAACCGCAAGACGGCGCAATGACAAGTTGCATGGAGTCACTTCATTCCATGAGGACGCAATTCCGATCTGTGGCTTTTGCCAATCGTCATCGGTCAAACCGACGG
>JBIIRE010000167.1:0-2993 GCA_044341655.1 Ilumatobacteraceae bacterium
CACGCAGTTATTGGAACACTGGCGACTCGATTGTGGGTGAGTACGCAGCGCACGCCGACGGCCTTTACGAATGCCGCAACCTACGACAACTCGAGCAGTTCGTGGAGAAGCTGGCATGACCGGTACACGACTCATTCTGATTCGCCATGGCGAGGCGGTTGCGAACGTGGAGAAGCTGTTGATGAGTGCCAAGACTTGTCGCGGGCTTTCGGAAAAGGGCCGGAATCAGGTTGAGCGGTTGCGGGATCGCTGGCTCGAGTTGCCAGAGTTCTCGGCGGATGCTTTTTACGCAAGCCATGTGCGACGCGCGATGGAAACGGGCGAGATTGTCGCTCCCGCAATCGGTGCGCTCGAGATGAAAATTGAGCCCCGTTTTGCCGAACATGATCCCGGCCCGGAATGCGACGGCTTATCGTATGAAGAATTTGTGTCCCGCCATGGCAACCCCGATTGGGAAGGCGATCCTTATGCGGTTTTCTTTCCGGGTGGCGAAACCATCGCTGATTTCCAGCACCGAGTTGGTATCGCAGTTCAAAACGTGCTCCGTGAACACACTGGTGACACGGTGGTTGTGGCGTGTCATGGGGGAGTGGTTGACGCTGTGGTTCGCAGCGCGCTGCGGCTTCCACAAACTGGTCAGTTCTCGATGTATACGAAGAATGCGTCAATCACCGAAGTGGTTCACGATAAGCCTGGGCGTTGGCGGTTGATCCGTTATAACGACACCGCACATCTCGCTGCACTCGCTGAAGATAAGTGATTTTGTAACAATGATCTATGACCTTGTCGTGATCGGAGCTGGCTCGGCAGGTGCAGTGATCGCATCACGCTTGAGTGAGGACTCGTCTCGATCGGTTCTACTCCTCGAGCATGGGCCGATGTACACCTCGGCTGCCACGCCTGACGCAGTTCGCGGAACTAACCCATTTGCGGCGATGCGCAGCAGCGAATTCGTGCACCAAGGTGTGCAGGCGCGCATGAGCGCCATGGCGCCGCGGAAGCCTTATCTGCGTGGTCGGGGCGCCGGAGGTTCATCGGCAGTGAATCTGATGATTGCGCTGCGCGGATTACCAGAAGACTTTGATTCCTGGGAGCGCGATCATGGCTGTAGCGGATGGAACTGGGCCAATGTTTCCGCCGCTTATTCAAAAGTTCTCGCATCGACCTCAAAATTTGATCGTGCACATTGGGGGCAGCTGGAGAACGCGCTAGTGCAGGCTGCAATCGAAGCGAGCGTGCCAGAGCTGGACGGCGATCAAGACGCACTTGGTGGTGTTGGTGCTGGCGCAGTTGAGCTGAACTACTTCCATGATCGTCGCTGGTCAGTGAATGACGCCTATCTTGAGCAAGCACGCAGCCGTCCAAATCTTGAGATCCGGGGTCATGCGGTAGTTACCCGGCTCGATGTCACAGATGATGTGGTCACAGTGCGTCTCGCTGATGGCAGCCATGTGCACGGGCGTGAGGTGTGTCTCTCTGCGGGTGCGGTGCATTCGCCTTGTCTGTTGTGGGCCAGTGATCTCGCTTCGCCAGCCGTGGGCGTTGGGATTCAGGATCATGTTGGCATTTCATTTGCTGTTGAGCTCAAAGACGGCGTCGGCGCCGACCCAAAGATTGAGTTACCAGTGCATGCTCTCGTGCGTCAATCTTCACAATGGGGTAATGGTGATCTGCAGTTCATGGCGGCGTCACACCTTGGCGATGAGGGCGCGCGATACGGCGCATTGTTTGTGGCGTTAATGCAGGTTGACTCTCGTGGCGTAATGAGTTTTGATCCCGCGAACCCAGCTGTGCCGGTAATCGAAGTCAATTCGCTGTCTGCCGATTTTGATCGTGCGCGCATGGTGGAGGGTGTACGAACACTCATTGATTACGCGTATTCATCACCAATGCGATCGGTGGGCAAAAATGTTTTCTGTGACGACCAGGGCACCATGGCTGCCGAACTCGCCACGATGAGTGACGCAGAATTGCTCGAATGGATAGCAGCCAATGTTGCTGACTACGTACATCTCTCGGGGTCATGCCGAATGGGCGATGCAGGTGATGCGCAGTCAGTGGTGGGCCCCACTGGTCGGGTGTACGGTGTGCCCCGTGTGCGCGTGGTTGATGCGTCAATCTTTCCGGCTCTGCCCCGAGCGAACACGCACATGCCAACCGTCATGGCTGCCGAGCTGATTGCTTCTCGCTGGGACGCTTAAGCGGTTCGTTTCTTTGCTAGCGCTTTGCGTACAACCAACACCCAGCCAATGATCGCGCAGATACTGAAGATTGACCACTGAATCGCATAGGACAAATGTGAACCACCAGTGAGAGTTGGTGCTGCCACCGGGTATGGAGCCGCATTTGTTTCAGTTAGCGACTGGATGTACATCGGAGCTAGGTCACCCTCCACTTGAGCATCGATGCGGGGGATATCAATCCGAATAATTTCGGTGAGTTCACCTTCGGCGTTGTTGTCAATCGATCCGGATCGATGTTTTGCACTCTGACGCAAATAGCCAACCACCGTCTGTTCTCCAGTCGGGGGCGCTGGCACTTCTTCAGCAAGTGGAATAAAACCACGGTTGACGAGTATCTGTGTACCGTCATCGAGCACGAGTACTGAAATGGCATCCACTCCCGCAGTGCCGAATTGGGAGATGTTGACCAGCGTGAGTTCTTCATCTGCCAGGTAAGTACCTTTGGCGCCCACAGGTAGCCATTCAATGGTCTTTGGGTCGGCATCTGTGGTTAACACGTCGCCCAGTGGGCGGATGTCGGCGCGTTGGTTCGTGCGGACTTGATCATTGAAGTCGTTGCGTTGCGAGAGGCGGTTCACCTGCCAAAGCGCGAGGTTGATCATCACCACAACCATCGCAATTATCAGCAAATGAAAGGCCATCCATTTGGGTCGCAAAAGAAACTTGTACATGCCTCTCCAAAAGTATCCGCTTGCTGGCAGAATTGAACCATGGCTGAATCAATTCTCGTGTTCGACGGAGATTGTGCAT
>JBIIRE010000168.1:0-2989 GCA_044341655.1 Ilumatobacteraceae bacterium
TCATTCATCGGTTGTAGGTCCCCATTTGATCCGGCAGCAAGTGCCATTTCCACAATGTGATTGCGGGGTATGTAGGCGGGATTGTTGGCATCCATTTGAGTGGCTACTGCATCGCCTGCGTGGCCCTGTGCTTTGAGTAGCGCATTCCACTCGTCTTTCCACGTTTGAAAATCAGCCGAATCCGCGAGCTCAGTCACGGTTGTTACGCCACCACGCGCAATTGACGAAAGGGAACGCATGGAGTTGGTGTAATCCGCTTTTGAAGACTCAAAACATGCAAGCAGTCGATGGAAAAATTCAGGTGACACTTGGGCATCCGAAGCAAAGCCCAATTTGGATTTCATTCCCTTATTCCACGCACTTTCAAATCGTTGCGGGAACGTATTGAGTCTTTCGGTTGCAATGCGGACAGCTGAATCGGGATCGCTATGGATGAGTGGCAACAAAGCTTCAACGAGGCGTGCGAGGTTCCACTGTGCGATATAGGGCTGTCGGCCATAGGCGTATCGACCCTGATGGTCGATAGAGCTGAATACTGTGAGCTCACTGTACGTATCCATGAATGCGCAAGGGCCGTAATCAATCGTTTCGCCTGATATCGCCATGTTGTCGGTATTCATCACGCCGTGGATAAAACCGACATGCATCCACTTGGCGATCAGCTCAGCTTGGCGTTGCATCGTTGCTTCGAAAAAGTCCAGCGCCTGATCGGTGCTGGAGCGAAGTTCTGGATAGTGCCGATTGATGGAGTAATCCAACAGTCGTTGGAGGTGCTCAACCCCCAAAGCCGATGCGTACTGAAAAGAACCAACACGAATATGACTCGAAGCAACACGGCAAAGCACGGCACCAGGCAATGGCTCCTGGCGGCGAACCGTTTGATTTGTCGCAACAACTGCAAGGGCGCGGGAAGTGGGAATGCCGTAAGCATGCATTGCCTCACCGAGTATGTATTCCCGAAGCATTGGCCCTACTGCGGCCTTGCCGTCGCCACTGCGCGAAAAGCGCGTGCGACCAGAACCTTTCAGGTGTAGATCAACTCGGTTGCCTGAAGGTTCAACGAGCTCACCAAGAAGGAGTGCGCGGCCATCACCAAGGACAGGTGAGTATCCGCCAAATTGGTGCCCCGCATAAGCCTGTGCAACGGGTGTCATGCCAGGTACTACAAAGTTGCCGACAAGGAATTTTGTTCCGTCAGCCGAATGGAGCCAATCAACATCAATCTGTAGATCCTTCGCCAATGAGTCATTGACAATTAGTGCAGTTGGATCGGGAACTTCGTCAGCAGTCCATGGCTCAAACATTCCAGGAAGGGATTCCGCCCACGTGTTTTGCAGGGCAGGCGCACCTGTGGACTTGTTCACATCATCAAGGTTAAACCCGAATTTCCCAGTTCATTGGGGTGGAGATTGATCAATCCTGCGAGACTTTGAGCATGGGTGAAGACGTATCTCTCTTCAGACGTGAAGGGGAAGAATTTCTCGCGAATACCTGTGCATGTGGACCGTGGGGCCCAACAGCGCTGGCGGGCGGGGCAGTGCTGTCACTTTTGGGCCATGTGCTCGAAGATGTGCCGTCACTTGTGCCAATGAGCCTTAGCCGAATGACCGTTGACCTAATGCGACCCGTGCCGTTGGATCAGCCGTTGAGAATTGAGACCGAGATTCGTCGTGATGGCCGAAAGCTTCAGGTGGTTGATCTGGTTGTAAAAGCCGGCGACACTGAGCACGCTCTCGCACGCGCACTGCGTATTCGTGACACTGATGTTGAGTCGGTATTAGGAGAAGCCCTTCCAAGTGCAGCGCTGTCTCACCCTGTAATTCCACCGCCCGAGCATTTCCAGAATTTGATCCCAACAAACATGGGAACCGGGTTCATCCCGCGCGGCATTGATTATGTGCGATCACCGGAGTTTGAGAACGGACTCAACACAATCTGGATGAGACTTCGGGTCCCTGTAATCGAGGGTGAGAAGGTCAGGGCAACATCGCTGGCAACCGTACCGATGGACGTGGTGAATCTGATTGGCTACTCGTTAGATGTAGCTAAAGCCACCGCCATCAACGCAGATGTGAGTGCTCATATCATGCGCTACCCGGTTGGAGATTGGGTAGCGATCACGGGTCATACCGATGTTGATTCCACTATCGGCCACGGTATTTCGATGGGCACATTGAGCGACCGCGAAGGTGTCTTTGGTTCAACGTCCATGGTGCAGGTGGTTGATCCTGCAAAGAAGCGCTGACATGCACGACGGATTCCCTAAGCAGGTGTCATTAGACAAAGAGGCGATTCAGGCTCTACGCACGATTCTTGGAATCATGACAGATCAGGTGTACACCACTGAGATTACGAACAGTTGGAATTTCGAACACATCATCATCTTGGACCAAAGGTTCGAAGACCATGATCCCGAAACGCCAATCACACTGAACATCTACGATGCAGCGCTATTGATTGACGGCATGGCTTTCACCGAAGTTGCATCCGCGGAGCTTCCCTGGATCGATATGGTGCGCTGGACTACCGATTTCGTCACAGCAGAATTGCGTCAGCACTGGACCGACGAAGAGTGGCAAAGCCTCTAGGCGGGCAAAGTTAGCTAGTGGGCGTGTGAGCCACAGATGTCTACCCGCAATGAGTCTTCAACTGCAGCTTGACCTTCTGCCAATCCTTCAACCGCTGCAAAAGGCCCGCACGGGTGGGGAACAATCCACACATGGATCATTGGTTTTTGAACTGGGCGCAGCATTGACCCGGGTGGACAATCACCATTTTCGTCAACCACGCCGGCGACGTCGCCGAGACCGCGCCAACATAGATCGTTGTGAACGTGCCACTGGAATAGTGGCCCTGCAAAGTTCACGAGCTCGGGTGCATCGATGTCCGGCTCACCTTCTGCCATGTACATCGCCGACACCAAGATTCGCTTGTCTCCGTACACTTTGTAGACAATTGATTCAGGCATTGTTGAATCTAGGAACTTGCC
>JBIIRE010000169.1:0-2987 GCA_044341655.1 Ilumatobacteraceae bacterium
ACCGTCACGCACACCGCGGACTTCCACTCTTACACCGCCGATTCCACCCTCCGCATGCGGAGGAAACAGCATCGGCAGCGTGGCAGTCAGCCGGTCTCGACGAGTTGCAGCTCTTCGTGCACTGATGCGTTGCACTTCCGGAAACACACGGTGCAACAACATAGGTTCTGCAAGATCTGCTCGATAACAGTCGCGTGCCCCGATGGGCTCCGGGAACCAACAAAGTTCACGACCACTGCCCGCTGGTCGTTTGATCCACTCGCCATCTTGCAGGCCAGTAGCAAATCCGCGCAGAGTCTTGTGATGACGGCGCGCACATGCTGGGCCACCGGTGCCGTGCACCGCCACATGAATTTCATCAGCGGAATCAAATTGCGCAGCTAAGTGCCGCGCCAATAGACCAGAGAGTCCAGGAACAGCGGTTGCACCAACCACCAAGGCAACGCCTTCTTTGCGCGCGTCTTCATCGAGTTCGATCAGCTCTTCAATTTCATCTGGCTCATCGGCGGTTGTAACCACCGAGATACCACGCCCAATAAGGGTCTCGGCGTCGTCGTGTTGCTCACCGCCACGGGCCAAAATCGCCACATCACAAGAGCCCGTGTGATCAGCGTCTTTAACCACATTGCAAGTGATGTCAATGTCGCGCAACACCTGTGCTGCACGGGCGCCAACGACGCCTTGTCCGACTATCGCTACGTTCACTTTGGCGGGGTGATCTCGCGCCAACCACCCTGTTGCGGGGGTACACCACCCTTGCCCTTAATGCGCAACACAGCGGCGGTGATTCCAGCCAGAGAAAGAGCGAAGATTGCGCGGCGAAGAGTTTTGATCATGGTGGCCTCAGTTTCGGATTCCAAAATACAGCATGATGTGCCAGTTGGGTTATTCGGAAATCGGCTCACGAAGGTGAACCGGCGCAACCTTTGACTTTCGGCGAACACCAATGTTTAGAACCTCGACAAAAACGGAGAACGTCATCGCGGTATATACGTAACCCTTGGGAATCTTCTGACCCAAACCCTCGGCGATAAGTGTGGTGCCGATCAACATTAAGAATGCGAGCGCAAGCATCTTCACCGAAGGATGCTTATTAACAAATCGATAAATCGCACCGGATGCAGCAATCATGATGCCAACCGCGATCACTATCGCAATAACCATCACCCACACATAAGTGGTCATGCCAACCGCAGTGATTACTGAATCAACCGAGAACACGAGGTCAAGGAGCATTACTTGAGCAATCACCGAGGCGAATGTTGGCGCTACCTTGTTTGAAACTTCGCCTTCGTCACCTTCGAGTTTGTGATGGATCTCTCGCGTTGCTTTGAAGATCAAGAAAAATCCACCAGCTAAGAGAATTAAATCTTTGCCACTGAATCCAATCGTGCCAACTGCAAAGAGTTCTTTCTTCAGTGAGATGATCCAGCCAACGGTCAAAAGCAAAAGGAGTCGCATTCCACCTGCGGCAAGTAGGCCCATGCGTCGTGCGCGTTCCTGGTCTTCGGTCGGAAGCTTGGAAGCAAGAATCGAGATAAAAATGACGTTGTCAACGCCAAGAACTACTTCGAGTGCGAGGAGCGTTACAAGAGCGCTCCAGCCAGCGGGATCAGAAAGCCATTCCACCGCGTACACGGTAGAGGAAGAATCAACGTGGGGCTACCAAGAATCGAACTTGGGACCTCATCCTTATCAGGGATGCGCTCTAACCGACTGAGCTATAGCCCCCTTCAATAGGGAACTCTGACTTTACCGTTTAGGGGCCGTCGGTCTCAATCTGTCGCACAATGACCTCTTCTTCAAGCACGGTAACCCTTACGCCGCCTACCAGATCTGCGATCAAGTTGAAGACGGTGGCGGCCAGAACAAGTAGGCCGGTGGCGAGAACCACCCAGAACAAACCAAGAATCCAGAGTCCCCGGAACATCGAAGAGCCGTCAAAGTTGAAAGAATCCCAACCAAATGACTCAAGGAAGCGTTCAACGTTGTCGACCGTGCCCGTTGCGTTGGCAACATTCCAAAGCAGAACCGAGGCCACCAACACCACCAGATACAAAACGAAGTGGAACAGCAAAGCGATCTTGAAAAGGCTCCACGGGTCAATTTCGCGAATCACTCGCGTCACCCGGCGCACGCGCGGGCGCGGGCCCGAAGGTGTTCGTTTCTCGGTCAGGGACTTGAGTCGGTCGGCGAATGCCACGCTCTGAGTGTAGAGAAGTCAACAACGGTGGCGCGGGCGGACGCTCTGATGCCCTTTATTTCCACCGCAACCAAGACGGTCTCCTCGGCGATGCTGTACTCAACAATCTGTGCATTGTTCTGGTTCGCAATTTCCTCTGCCGCATTTGCACCCGTGAGCGCACCTGCCAGTGCAGCTGCTTCGGCTGCGATGTGTGCACGAGCGTCATTGATCGCAATCTCTCCAAGTTTCGCTGCCGCCATTGAAAATGCTGCTGCTAATCCAATGCAAAGGGCACCAACTAGAGAGGCACTACCTCGGTTAGCGACTTGACTATTCGTCGTCGGTAGAGAGAATCGGCGCAACAGAAGCAACCACCTGACCATCGTCAAGATTCATTACGCGAACGCCAGTAGCGTCGCGTCCCTGGCTGCTGATCTCACGCACGGCCATGCGAATGGTTACGCCACCTGATGAAACTGCAACGATTTCATCGTCAATGCCTACCATGAAGGCGGCAACAACGAAGCCCTTCTTGCCTGTGAGCTTGATGCCAATAACTCCCTGGCCACCGCGTCCTTGGCGGTTGAACTTGTCGACCTGAGTGCGCTTGCCGTATCCGGCGTCGGTGACAATCAGAATCGCGGTGTCGTCTTTGGCCACATCGACCGACACCAGTTCATCTCCAGCACGCAACTTCATGCCACGAACACCTGCGGCCGCGCGACCCATCGGCCGCACTTCGGTTTCGCTGAAGCGAATGGTTTGACCTTTGCGAGAGACCATGAAGATGTCCTCTTCGCCA
>JBIIRE010000170.1:0-2967 GCA_044341655.1 Ilumatobacteraceae bacterium
CGCGGTATCCGGTTTCGCGGATCACTTCATCAATGCGTTCAGCGGCCCGAATAACCTCGTCTGGCCGAAATTCAAGAATTGGAGTTTTCTTGGCCCGCACCTGGGCACCTATCGCTGACTGAATCCTTCGCCGATGCTCGCCCAGCACCTCTTTGATTCGATCGTCGCCTTCAGCGCCTTCAAGCGAGTCGAAATAGACAATTGCACGATTGAGCTCTGAATCAACATCAATTGCGGTCACGGTAACGAATTCGATGCGCTCATCGTCAATTTTTGTGAGTTCATCGGCAATCACTTCGCGCAATATTTCGTTGAGTCGTGCCGACCGCGGGTACTTGTGGGTGCCCGAGTTGGACGCGCGACGACGAGGTTTGCTCATATGTCCACGCTATAGGTGGGAGGCCGTCGGCCTTCAACACCTAAAATCGAACACTTATGGCAGCACCCGAACCCGGCAGCGAATCGACAAGGCAAGATCCGCCCAAGTTCAGGTACAACGCTGCCCTCGCCGCAGGTATTGAATCGCGGTGGCAGGACTATTGGGATGCAAATGGCACATTCAACGCTCCCAATCCTGCTGGGCCACTCGCAGAGCCAGAAAAAGTGGCGGGCAGAGAGAAACTCTTTGTGCTTGACATGTTCCCCTATCCATCAGGTGCTGGGCTACACGTGGGACATCCGCTTGGTTACATCGGTACCGATGTGTTCGCGCGTTACAAGCGCATGAAGGGATTCAACGTTCTGCATGCGCTTGGCTACGACTCTTTTGGTCTACCCGCAGAACAACACGCGATTGCCACGGGCATCCATCCACGTGAAAACACCGAATCAAACATTGCCAACATGCGTCGTCAATTGCGCCGCCTCGGGCTCGGCCACGATCCACGCCGAAGCGTCAGCACAACGGATGTTGATTACTACCGATGGACTCAGTGGGTGTTTCAGCAAATCTTCAATGCCTGGTACGACCCGGCGATTAACAAAGCACGACACATCGATGAACTTGAAGCCGAATACCGCGATGGGAAACGCGAAACTCAAGATGGACGCAAGTGGCAAGACCTCAGCTTCACGGAGCAGCGCACAGTAATTGATAGCCAGCGCCTCGCTTACTTGTCGGATGCACCCGTCAACTGGTGCCCCGGGCTTGGAACAATCCTTGCCAACGAAGAAGTCACGGCAGAGGGTCGAAGCGACATCGGTAATTACCCGGTGTTCAAGCGCAACATGCGCCAGTGGACCATGCGCATAACTGCATATGCCGATCGTTTGATTGATGATCTGGACCGATTGAATTGGCCAGAGCCCATCAAACTCATGCAGCGCAACTGGATTGGTCGCAGCGAAGGCGCCCGCGTGCGTTTTGCATCATCCGCAGGCGACATTGAGGTATTTACAACTCGACCCGACACTTTGTTCGGTGCAACTTTCATGGTGCTCTCTCCAGAGCATCCGTTTGTTGATTCACTAACTACACCAGCGCAGCGTTCCGCCATCGATGCATACCGAATTGAAGCTGCGAAGGCTGATGATGCGTCACGCCAAGACGACACTCGCACCAAGACCGGTGTTTTCACTGGCGGGTTTGCAACAAATCCAGTGAATGGATCACAGATTCCGATCTGGATAGCGGACTACGTACTCATGGGCTACGGCACTGGGGCAATCATGGCTGTTCCTGCGGGCGACCAACGCGACTTTGAGTTTGCGCGCAAGTTCGATCTACCCATCGTTGCTGTGCAGATGCCACCTGTTGAGTGGTTCACCGATCGCAGCATCGAACCAACAGCCGATTGTTCTGCCTGGACCGAAGCATTTGTGGGAGAAGGCGATTTCATCAACTCATCAAACGATGAAATCTCCCTCAATGGCAAGCACTCAATGGCAGAGAGCAAGCGCAAGATCAGCGAATGGCTCGAACAAAAAGGAACGGGTTCTGTAGCAGTCACTTACAAGCTGCGTGACTGGCTCTTTGCGCGCCAAAGGTATTGGGGTGAACCCTTCCCCATTGTTTATGACGCCGACGACAACCCAATTGCGGTGCCGGAACATCTTCTCCCCGTTCAACTCCCCGAACTCGATGACTTCAAACCGCAGGCGCTTGACCCCGATGACGATAAGTCAGCACCACAACCACCGCTGTCACGCGCCAAAGAGTGGGTGCAAGTTGAACTTGATCTTGGGGATGGAAAAAAGACCTATCGACGCGAATTGAACGTCATGCCTCAGTGGGCAGGATCGTGTTGGTACGAGCTTCGATACTTGGATCCAACCAACACTGAGCGTTTCGTTGACCCCGAAGTGGAGCGGTACTGGATGGGTCCGCGCGATGAATCACACACTGGAGGCGTTGATTTATATGTCGGCGGCGTAGAACACGCAGTGCTTCACCTTCTCTATGCACGGTTCTGGCACAAGGTGTTGTTTGATCTCGGCCACGTCAGCAGTGCTGAACCATTTCATCGCCTGTTTAACCAGGGATACATCCAGGCATACGCGTACCGCGACATGCGTGGACAACCCGTGCCCGCGTATGAGGTCATCGAAAAAGATGGTGCATACACGTGGAATGACGAACCCGTTACTCGCGAATACGGGAAGATGGGCAAGAGCCTGAAGAACATCGTGACACCTGACGAGATGTACGAAGAGTACGGTGCAGACACTTTTCGCCTTTACGAAATGTCGATGGGCCCGCTGGAAGCGAGTCGCCCCTGGAACACACGTGATGTCATTGGCATGCAGCGGTTCCTGCAACGCCTGTGGCGAAGTGTGGTCGACGAGGATTCCGGTGAATTGCGCGTAACCGATACCCCCGCTCCTCTCGAACTGCGTCGCTTGCTCCACAAGACCATTGAAGGTGTCGGCAATGACATGGAGAATCTGCGCTTCAACACCGCGATTGCCAAACTCATTGAGTTAAACAACGCAACAACGCAACATTTGAATCACCACGGGTCAACTCCC
>JBIIRE010000171.1:0-2961 GCA_044341655.1 Ilumatobacteraceae bacterium
CCTTCAATTGGTTTCAGCACTGCTTCATATGCGGCAGCTGAAGCAGCCTTAAGTGCTTCTGCAACTTTTGTTCCACCAACATCTTTGGCGGTCGCGAGAGTGCCTGAGAGGCCACGGAGAATCTGCGAAAGGATGACACCGCTGTTGCCACGAGCACCCATCAATGAGCCGTGGCTAATCGCCTTGCAAGTGTCTTCGAGTATCGGAGCGGACTTTTCCATCTCCTCGACCACGGCGTCAAGTGTGCGTGCCATGTTGGTGCCGGTGTCACCATCTGGAACGGGGTACACATTGAGACGGTTGATTCCGGCTTGATGCCGTTTCAGCGTGTCACGGAAAGTTGTGACGGTCCTTCGTAGGTCCTCTGGGCTAAGTAGTTCCATTGCCGTCACAACCTATGAGCGTACTCAGGCTGCGCTAGTTGTGCTGTTCGGCGGCAAGACGGTGCTGTTCAACGCTCTGTGAGGTATCGCCCACCCCGTAAGCGCGGGAGTGAACCACATTCAGGATCTGGCCCTCAGGGCGGGTGGCGATGTAAACCACCACATCGGCCACATCGTCTGGGTCTTGCTGCTTGTCCACACCAGACTGGGCGAGTTCTCCACTTGCGGCAGCTTCGGTAATGAACCTAAGTGCTTCGTTCGGATCCCAGCTAGTTGCGAATTCAGTAGCAGTTGCACCACAAATCAGGCTTGTCACGCGAATGCCGTGCTGACGGAGTTCTTTGGTCGAGCAAAGTGAGAACATCT
This sequence comes from Ilumatobacteraceae bacterium, assembly GCA_044341655.1. Taxonomy (GTDB): domain Bacteria; phylum Actinomycetota; class Acidimicrobiia; order Acidimicrobiales; family Ilumatobacteraceae; genus CAIYHK01. Next base: position 750 of record JBIIRE010000171.1, read on the forward strand.
CAACAGCAGCTTTGCTCGTGGCGTACATGCCGAGGAATGGATACGGAAAGAGTGTGCTCTCCGACGAAAAATTGATGATGTCGCCAGACCCAACGGCCTTCATCCGCGGAATCGCTTCACGAGTTGTGTAGATCATTCCAAAGAGATTGGTGGCAAATGAATCAAGAATGTCTTGATCACTGAGTTCATCAATTTTGCGCAGGATCGCCATTCCACAAACGTTGGCGAGCACATCCACCCGCCCGAACTTCTTGTCAATTTCGGCAAACGCAGCACGTACATCATCTGGATTTGAGATGTCGCAGACAATTGGGTTGGCCCCAGCGCCGATTTCGGTCGCCGCTGCAATCAGCCGATCTTTGCCGCGCGCAAGCATCACCACGTTTGCCCCGCGGGCCGCAAATGCCTTGGCGGTTGAAAATCCGATTCCTTTTGATGCACCGGTAACAATGACGGTCTTGCCCTTTAGATCTTTGGGAGCCATTTCTTTTCCTTATTCCTTTATTGGGTGTTCTTGTGTAGGGGAAGTTTCACGCAACCGACATCGGCAGATTGCAGAACCCTGCAACATTGCTCATACGAACACGCTTTGAATTGTCGTGGTCGATGGCGAAGTTCGGCCACCGTTCGATCAGCGTTTCAATTGCGATTCTGCTTTCCATCTTTGCGAGATAGACACCGAGGCAATAGTGAATTCCATGACCGAAAGAAATCTGCACTGGAACATCGCGCTCGATATCAAACTTGTCTGGATCGGCAAATTGGCGCTCATCACGCGTAGCTGCCGCAGTAATCAGCACCACACCTGAACCGGCTGGGATGTCCACGCCATGGAGCGAAACATCCTTCATTGCGTGGCGACCCTGGTACTGCGATGGAGCGAAGTAGCGGTTTGCTTCATCCACAGTTTTTGAAATCAGGCCCGGATTCGCTTTGAGCTTCGCCCACTGGTCAGGGTTCTTGTCCAACAGATAAGCGGTGCTGCCAAGCAATTTGGTCACGGTCTCAGCACCAGCCGACGCAATCAACAATGAGAAGCCAGCGATTTCATCGTCACTCAGTGGACGAGTTTCATCGCCTTCATCAACTTGTATCTCGATCAGTTGCGAAAGCATGTCATCGGTCGGGTTCTGGCGCTTTTCCTTGATGTAATCGAGGATGTACATGTAAAGCGTGCCAGTGCGCTGCAGGAAGTTCTGATCAGGTGGATTGAGTGGATCGATGGTGAGTGATGCGTCCACCCAATGGCGAATTGTCTGGTGGTCCTGTTGGGGAATACCCAGAATTGAACAGATCACCTCAACGGGGAATAGCGCCACAAAATCGGCAACCCAGTCAAAGTTTTTTGAATCACCAATTGCATCTGCCTTCTCTTTAATCACACGGTGCACAATGTGCTCGAAATTCTGAGCGGCACGTGGAGTGAACGCACGGTTTACGAGTTTGCGCATGCGCTCATGGTTTGGTGGATCCATAAACAGCATGTTGCCCGGGCCTTCAGCCACGGACTCCGAGTTTCCAAGGAACGGCGGCGCCGCACCCCAACGATTCGAATACGTCTCGTGATCTTTGGACGCCTCAACAACATCGGCGTAACGCACGAGAGAATAGAAGTTGTACTGCGGGTTGTAGCTAACTGGCGCTTCATCACGCAGTTGCTTGTAGAGATCGTACGGGCGGTCATAAAAGACATCCGAATATGGATCAAAGTAAAGGTCAGTTCTCATATATCCCCCAATTAACTCGTTTTTGCTCAGACTGCCATCGGCAGATTGCAGAATCCAGACACATTGCTCATCTTCACGCGTTGTGAATTCTCGTGATCAACCTGGAAGTTGGGCCAGCGATCAAGCAAGGTTTCAATTGCAATCTTGCTTTCAAGTTTTGCGAGATAAACACCAAGGCAGTAGTGGATACCGTGACCAAACGAAATCTGTACCGGGATATCGCGCTCAATGTCGTATTTGTCCGGGTTGGCAAACTGGCGTTCATCACGCGTGGCTGCACCGGTGATCAAGATCACTCCTGAACCAGCTGGAATATCAACTCCATGCAGGTTCACATCTTTCATGGTGTGGCGTCCCTGATACTGCGAAGGTGCGAAGTATCGATTCGCTTCGTCCACAGCCTTTGGAATCAGGTTGCGGTTTTCCTGCAGTTTCTTGTACTGGTCACGGTTCTTATCAAGTAGGAACACGGTTGATCCGAGAAG
>JBIIRE010000056.1:0-9884 GCA_044341655.1 Ilumatobacteraceae bacterium
TGCACCAAGAATTCCGCATCAGATATGCCGCCGGTGTTCTCTTCAAAGATGCGCACGAAAAGCTCGCCGATAGCTTTTCGCTTTGCTTCGGGCTCAGTTACATCTTTTAGTTTTTCGAAGAACCGTGAACCCGCATCTACATGCACGAGCTCAATTCCCATGTTGCGGCGGAAGGTTTCAACAACTTGATCACTTTCACCTTTGCGCATGAGACCCGTATCTACATACACACACGTCAGCTGCGACCCAATTGCTTTGTGCACAAGTGCTGCTGCAACAGCTGAATCAACACCACCAGAAAGACCACAGATCACGCGTGACTTTCCAACCTGCGCGCGCACCACTTCAACCTGGTCAGCGACAATGGATGACATCGTCCAAGTTGCATCACATTTTGCAAGGTTGTGTAGAAAGTGCGTGATCAATTCAATGCCGAGTTCACTGTGCATCACCTCGGGGTGAAACTGCACTCCCCAAATTCTCTGCTTCGTATTCTCAATCACTGCCATCGGGGCTTCTTGAGTAGATGCAGTGGCGGTAAATCCATTCGGCACTCGCGTCACCGCGTCAAAGTGGCTCATCCATACGCTGATGTCACGATCGGTCTGCAGGAGATCTGACTTGACCCCAGAAATCACACTCAGGTTGGTGCGCCCATATTCACCACGACCACCGCGCTCAACTTCACCACCAAGTTGTTGGGCAATCAACTGGGCGCCGTAGCAAATACCCAGAATCGGAACACCAAGTTGATAAATCTCTGGGTCCAATTTGGGGGCACCTTCAACGTGGACGCTCTTGGGGCCACCGGAAAGGATGATCGCCTTCGGGCCACGAGACCGCACCTCGGCTGCTGTGATGCGATGGCTGACAATCTCGGAATAAACCCTTGCCTCGCGCACCCGACGGGCAATTAGCTGGGCATATTGGGCACCGAAATCAACCACCAGCACGGTCTCGCCCTTATAGGTGTCGTCATGCCATTTACCCATAACTGTCTTTGACCCTAATGGCTGACTAGCGCACTGCTATTAGTCGGTGTGAAGATGGCAAGCGTGCGTTCTCGTTCGATCCTCCGCGTAGGTGCTGTAACAGCAATTCTGTTTCTCGTTTCACCAACTGCCACATTTGCCGAGGACCCACCAACCACTGAGGTGCCTTTTGAGCTTGAGCGTGATGTCACCGAGTGTGTGAGTGCAAACCCGCCGCCAAATTGTGGTCGTAAGCCCACTTCATCAGGTGACCGTGGTGGAGCGATGCAATTTGCAACACTCGGTGCGATAGTTGCAGGACTCGGCGTGATCTCCACAGTTGTCGTTCGCAACACGGTGCGTAAGGACAAAGAAAAGAGTGCTGCGCTGTCCGACGATAAGCCAGGATATTTCTGATTCAACGTGCCTGAAACTGACACCAAGTGGATGCTCGAAGCAGTGGCGTGTGCAACGAACGCGCGCCTGCACAGTAGGCCCAATCCCTGGGTTGGCGCCGTTGTCGTTAAAGACTCCGCAATCGTTGGTCGAGGATTTACAAGTCCCGCCGGTGGAGCCCACGCCGAAGTGCACGCGCTTAGCGAATCGAGTCGTCGCGCTCGTGGTGCAACCCTGTATTCGACCCTCGAGCCTTGCTCACATCATGGACGCACACCACCGTGCACCGAAGCGATAATCGCAGCAGGTGTATCTCGAGTTGTGATCGGCGTAGTGGATCCCGACCCCAATGTCAGCGGCAGTGGAATAGCACAACTCCGTGCTGCTGGCATCGAGGTGGTCACCGGTATTGCTGAAGATGCAGTTCGCCACCAGCTGCGTGCTTACCTCCACCAACGCACCAATTCTCGACCCTATGTGATTGCCAAAATGGCGGTCACGCAGGACGGTTTCACGACACTTCCAAATGCGGCCACCACAGCGACACGATCACCCGATGAATGGATCACTGGGGAAGAATCCCGTCAGCGTGTTCACATGTTGCGTGCTGAAAGTGACTCAATTTGTGTAGGTGCAAACACCGTTCGCACTGATGATCCCGCATTGACTGTTCGCTTCGTTGAAGGTCGTGACCCACTACGAATCGTCCTCGGTGAAGTTTCCCCTGATGCTCAAGTACATCCATGCGTGCAATGGACCCTTGGAATCGAGCCTCTGTTAGACCACCTAGGTGGACTCGGAATGATGCAGTTATTGGTTGAAGGTGGAGCGGCAACGGTTAGTGCATTTAGGCGGGACCAATTGATTGACGAACTCATCTTGCATGTGGCCCCGAAAACTGCAGGCGTTGGGCGACCCGTTTTTGAAGGTGTTGCGTGGGAAGTGGTGCAGGACTGGCTGCTCGATAGCCGAGTTGCCGTAACCTCAATGGGGTCCGATACCGAGTACGTGATCCCACGTGAAGTTTTCGGCTGAAAAACCATGGCTCCTTCTGCGCTTTCCCGAGTTCAACGTGTCGCATCAGCGCGCGTATCAACACGCTGGGGTGACTTTGAATGTGTTGCCTACCGTGACCTCGTGGACGGGCATGAACATCTCGCTTTCGTCAATGACCCAGTTGGAGTAGATACTTCAATACCACCGGTCGTGCGTCTCCATTCCGAGTGCATCACCGGTGACGTGTTTGGCAGTGAGCGCTGCGACTGCGGTGAGCAACTCGCCAATGCAATGCGAATTGCCAATGCTGCAGAGCGTGGAGTGGTCGTCTACATGCGCGGGCATGAAGGGCGTGGCATAGGTGCTGCGGAAAAGATCCGCGCATACGCACTACAGGACCAAGGGCTCGACACCGTGGAAGCCAATTTAGAACTCGGCTTTGAAGCCGACTCACGTGACTTCACCGCAGCAGCTGGAATCCTTCTTGATATGAAGATGCCCGAGGTGCGCCTAATCACCAACAATCCCGATAAACAAAAACAGATCGAAGCGCATGGGGTCACAGTCGTTGAGCGCGTTTCGGCACAGATCGAACCCACTTCCGCTAACTTGACCTACCTGCGCACAAAGAGAGACCGACTCGGCCATATTCTCGATATCGAGCCGTAAGCGGTTGCCACATTCCCCTACCGGGTTCCGAAGGAGTCCAATGAGGAAAAAGCCAATTTCGTTCTTCCTCTCCGCATTGTTGGCCGCTGCAGCGATCTTGCTACTCCCAGCTTCTGTTGACGCTTCCACTTTCAATTATTCGAGCTACTCCCAATGGCGTGCTCTGATGTTCGATACCAGCCTTGGCAAGTTCGAATCAATCGCCAAAGAACCCGATAACCGACCCAAAAAGTTCGACTGGTCCACCGACTACTGCTCTGCTCCCTTGGTCGGCAGCACAGGCATTACGTTTGATTTTTCAGCCGCCTGTCGACGCCATGACTTTGGCTATCGCAATGTGAAATCACTCACTTATGCGGTATCCGCAGAACAACGACGCGAGATTGACGAGAAATTCCGCAGCGATCTTCGATACTCGTGTTCAAAACGCAGCGTCTGGCAGCGACCCACGTGTTACGCGTGGAGCGAAACCTTCTATCGAGTCGTGCGATTAGTTGCTGGGCCGTAGATCGAGTTGGTCCACAGTGCCGGTGATTAATACCGCAAGGTGGAACAGCATCCTTGCGGTGGCTCCGTAAACCGTTTCTCCTGGAAGTTCAAAGAACAGCACGGGGATCCGGCCCATCGGTACTTCCCAGCGCTCTTCATGAAATGAATCTGGATGCAGAAGTTCACTCATAGGTACATAGAGCACCTTGTCTACTTCCCCGGTCATGGGTGACAAGTGATCGTGTGTTTCGACCTCGCCGACGATTGGCACAATGTATGAGGTCGAAACCACGGTCGAAACATGGTTGAGTTCAGCAACCGGTGTGACCAGACTTGGTTGCAAACCAATTTCTTCGTGCGACTCACGTAGCGCGGCTTCAAGCGGGGTCTCCCCTTCGTCGAGTCGACCGCCTGGAAATGAAATCTCACCGCGGTGGGTACGCATATTCGAACTGCGTTTGGTGAGAATCACCGATGCACCAGCTGGGGTCTCAGTGATGCCGCAAAGCACTGCCGCGGTCCGTAGCTCCAGATCATCACGCCAGATATGTGCTTTTGCAGGCTCGATACCACGCACAGCATCAACGACTTCGCTTACAGACCAGCGTTTCTCATGTGGCTGCGAGCTCGCGTCAAGCCAAGGTGCACGGCGAACAATTTCAGCCTGCGGCGGACGCGGGATGAACTGATCACCACCTCGCGGCAAGCGCGGATCAAACATTGACTCGCTACTTGGTGGGCTTCCAACCAGAGTCGCGCAGTTGTTTCAACACATCAGCGAGACCCGCGGTCTTTAAATTCGCGAGCACGCGGCCAGGTTGTTCCTCACCCTTTTCCCACGACTCCCAGGCACTTAAAAGTTTCTGAAGGTCGGCGATGGGGCGTTCAAAGGTCATGTATTCAGCCTAAGGATGATTTACATCATCCCCATGCCGCCGCCAGGCATGCCTGCAGGCATGGCCGGAGCCTTCTCAGGCTTGTCAGCGACGAGGCACTCAGTTGTGAGTACCAATGCGGCAATTGATGCAGCGTTTTGCAACGCAGCACGAGTGACTTTTGCAGGATCGATGATTCCGGCCTTCACGAGGTCGACGTACTCACCTGTCGCAGCGTTGAAACCAATCGCGCCCTTTTCGGACTCGACACGCTGAACAACAACTGCGCCTTCAACACCTGCGTTATCGGCGATGTTGCGAGCAGGTGCTACGAGTGATTCCCACACAGTGCGGGCACCAGTTGCTTCGTCACCAGTAAGTGACTCCACAACCTTGGCTACAGCTGCACGGCTGCGCACCAGTGCGGTACCACCACCAGCGACCACACCTTCTTCGATCGCAGCACGAGTTGCCGAAACAGCATCTTCGATGCGGTGCTTCTTTTCCTTGAGCTCAACTTCGGTGGCTGCGCCAACCTTGATTACAGCAACGCCACCTGCGAGCTTTGCGAGGCGCTCTTGCAGCTTTTCGCGATCCCAGTCGGAGTCGGTTGCGTCAATCTCGGCCTTGATCTGGTTGATGCGACCGTTGACTTCGTCCTTTTCTCCAGCGCCATCCACAATTGTGGTGTTGTCCTTGGTGATGATTACTCGCTTGGCACGACCCAGAAGATCGAGCGTGACATTCTCAAGCTTCAAGCCCACTTCTTCGCTGATCACTTGACCACCGGTGAGAACTGCCATGTCCTGGAGCATCGCCTTACGACGATCCCCAAAGCCAGGAGCCTTGACTGCAGCAGCGTTAAAGGTGCCGCGAATCTTGTTCACTACGAGAGTGGCGAGGGCTTCACCTTCAACATCTTCAGCGATGATTACAAGCGCCTTGCCGGTCTTCATTACCGATTCAAGTGCTGGCAACATCGACTGCACTGACGAAATCTTTGAGCTGTAGTACAGGATGTACGGTTCGTCGAGAACTGCCTCTTGACGCTCTGGATCACTCACGAAGTAAGGCGAGAGATAGCCCTTATCGAACTGCATACCTTCGGTGAAATCGAGTTCGATTCCGAATGTATTGCTCTCTTCAACAGTGACAACGCCATCTTTGCCAACCTTGTCAATTGCATCGGCAATGACCTGACCAATTGCGGCATCAGCTGCCGAAATGGTGGCAACGCTTGAGATGTCTTTCTTGTCGTCGACTTCCTTGGCCTGCGACTTGATCGACTCAACTGCAGCAGCGACGGCCTTTTCAATACCACGCTTCAGACCCATCGGGTTAGCACCGGCTGCAACGTTACGCATGCCGTGGCCAACCATTGCTTGTGCAAGAACGGTTGCTGTGGTGGTTCCGTCACCAGCAACGTCGTTGGTCTTGGTTGCAACTTCTTTGACGAGTTGTGCGCCCATGTTTTCGAATGGATCGTCGAGTTCGACTTCTTTGGCGATTGACACACCATCGTTCGTGATGGTGGGAGCACCAAACTTCTTGTCGAGCACCACGTTGCGACCCTTAGGCCCGAGTGTGACTTTGACAGTGTCTGCCAACTTGTTCACACCGGCTTCAAGAGCGCGACGTGCTTCCTCATTGAACTTCAAAAGCTTTGCCATGTTGACCCGTGCTTACTTGGTAACGATTGCGAGTACGTCGCGGCTTGAGAGGATCAAAAGATCGTCTCCACCGTGGGTGATTTCAGTGCCGCCGTACTTGGAGTAAAGGACGGTGTCGCCAACTTTGATGTCGAGTGCGAAATGCTGACCTTCGTCATCGCTCCAGCGGCCAGGGCCAACTGCGAGCACGGTGCCCTGCTGGGGCTTTTCCTTGGCGGTGTCGGGAATCACGAGACCCGAGGCAGTGCGCTCCTCGGCTGCGTTGGGCTTGACGACAATGCGATCGTCGAGTGGCTTCAGGTTCATTTTCTGACCTCCGTATTTCGGAATTTTCGGAACATCCCGGCCCCAAAAACCGGCATCTGACCGGGCCTTGGAGGCGGTTAGCACTCAAACAGTGCGAGTGCTAACGATACGCCACAGGCCCCCGAAATCGCAACCGGAGCCGGTGGTCAGGGGTTCACGGTGGAAAGTAAGGCTGTCAGGGCCTCAGTCGGAAGCCCAACCACATTTGACCAGCTCCCCTCGAGGGCGGTGACAAAAGTACCTGCCAGACCCTGGATCGCATACCCCCCGGCCTTACCTGACCACTCGCCACTGGCGAGGTAATTGTCCACGTCGTCATGTGAGAGCTCGGCAAAGGTCACCTGCGATGTGACCACCTCAGTAATGGCGATCCCACTGGCACTTGCAATCACACATAACCCGGTGTGCACGAGGTGACTACGACCACTCAGTTTCATGAGCATTGCTCGCGCATCGTTTTCGTCAACTGGCTGACCAAAGATCACACCGTCTACATCAACAGTGGTGTCAGCCCCGATAACAACTTCATTGGCTCCGGGTGAAACCACGGCGAACGACTTGTCATGTGCGAGACGCCCGACATATTCGGTGGGTTCTTCACCTAGTTGTGGTGTTTCATCAACGTCAGCCGGCCGCACTTCGAATTCGATACCCAATTCAGTCAGAAGCTGAACACGTCGCGGTGAGCGTGACGCGAGCACAAACTTCGTGTCAGCCACCGCTCAGACTCACTACGTCGTTGTCATCTGGCACGGACAGATCTTCGAGATGATCGAGGTAACCCTCGGGAAGCACAACCTTGATGGGTCCGTTCGTATGGCCACGCTTGAGTCGTGCACCACCTTCAACCAGTCGCGCACTGCGGTCAAGTGCACCGAGAATTTCTTCCAGCTCTGTGATTGATGAGGCTTGGGCTGCGCGTCTACGCACATCGGGTCCAACTGGATAGCCGGTCAAATACCAGGATGCGTGTTTGCGAAATTCAACGACACCACGTTCGGCGTCATTCTTGTGTGCACACAGCATGCGTGCGTGCTCAAGCATCACATCAACGACCTCACCAAGAAGGCGTGATTCAGGAATTGGTTCACCACGAAATGCAGCAGTCAGATCAGCAAAGAGCCACGGCTTACCAAGGCATCCACGCCCGATCACTACTCCATCGCATCCGGTGTGCTCCACCATCCGAATCGCATCTCTCGCTTCCCAGATATCACCGTTGCCAAGTACTGGTACAGATTGCACCGCTTGCTTCAGCTCGCCAATTGCATCCCACCTGGCATCGCCGGCGTAATGCTGTTGCGCGGTACGAGCATGAAGTGCAATCGCAGCCACACCCTCTTCAGCAGCAATCCGGCCTGTGTCTAGGAAAGTCATCAACTCTTCAGAAATTCCCATTCGGAATTTGCATGTAACTGGCACGTTGTATGGAGCGGCTGCAGAAACGGCGGACCGAAGAATTGCCCGCAACAGATTTTTCTTTAGTGGGACTGCAGCACCACCACCTTTACGTGTGACTTTCTGGGCTGGGCAGCCGAAGTTCAGGTCAATATGGTCAACCTTGCCGGCATCACATAATTCATGCACTGCGCGACCCAACATCACGGGATCACTCCCATAAAGCTGCAAACTTCGCACGTCTTCGCTCTCGTCAAAATGCATTAAGTGCCTGGTTTTGGCGTTGCCATGCACGACCGCTGTAGCCATGACCATCTCATTCACATAGACAAGGCCGGGCGCATACCGCCTGCACAATGCACGAAAGGGAGCGTTGGTGACACCGGCCATTGGTGCAAGCACCACCGGTGCCGAAGGCTGGTGCGCACCGATCTTGAACATCATTGGGCCACCGGTAGAGCGAGATTTGGAAACGCTCCCGTATCGAATGACATCGGGCCATCACTGCGCAACCGATACCAAGCAGCCGCACCGATCATTGCTGCATTATCGGTGCACATCTCCCTACTCGGCAGAGAACATTTCACACCGAGAGAATCAGCAATCTGATTAAACCGCTCACGCAACGGGCCATTGGCAGCCACACCACCACCAAGAACTAGACCACGTGCCCCAATCTGTGTTGCTGCACGCTCAGCTTTACGTGCAAGAACATCAACCACTGCTTCTTGAAACGACGCGGCTACATCGGCTGAATCAACATCAGGATTTGCACGGACGTGATTGATTACAGCTGTCTTTAGACCACTAAACGAAAAATCCAGTCCGTCATGCAACATCCCACGAGGAAAGTTGATCGCCGCTGGATTACCAACACGGGCAGTTTTTTCAACAGCGGGCCCACCCGGATAACCGAGATCGAGATACCTCGCGACTTTGTCAAACGCCTCACCAGCAGCATCGTCGATTGTTCGCCCAAGGATTGTGTAATCACCATGACCACGCATCTCGATCAACATCGTGTGTCCACCCGAAACGAGAGTGACCAGCAACGGAAATTCAAGATCAGGGTCATCGAGCAATGCCGCATACAGATGCGCCTCGAGATGATTTACTCCGATGAAGGGCACGCTCCACGCAAGCGCGTAGGACTTCGCTGCAGCGACACCGACAAGCAAAGCGCCAATGAGTCCAGGGCCCATAGTTGCCGCAACTGCATCAATGCGCTCAGGGCTAACACCAGCTTGCGCTATCGCTTGGTCGACAACATGAGGCAAAGCTTCAACATGGGCACGACTCGCCACTTCGGGCACAACACCACCAAAACGCGCATGGATTTCAATTTGTGAAGACACAACCGAGGAGATGACATCAGTCCCTCCAAGCACTAGTGATGCAGCAGTCTCATCACAACTGGTTTCAATGGCCAATACGAGCGTGTTTGCATCCACCTTCATTGATCCTCCCCAGTAAATGAAGCGAGTTTCGCTGCATATTCATCACCATCAATATCGTGACACCACATCACGATTGCATCTTCAGAATTCTCGTAGTAGCGCTGCCGGATACCAGCTGGAACAAAACCAAATTTGGCATACAGAGCCTGCGCAGCCTTGTTGCTGACTCGCACTTCAAGTGACATCGATTTGCAACCACAATCCACTGCGACAGTGCAGAGCTCATGCATCAGATAGCTACCGATACCGCCGCCTTGACGTGCTGGATCAATAGCAATGTTGGTTACGTGGGCCTCTTCAACTCCAAGCATGATGCCTGCATACCCGACAACTTTTCCGTCAATGCTCGCCACTACGTAATAACGCTGTGCGCGCCGTGCGGCTGCAATCTCGTCAGTAAACACACCATGGGTCCAAGGGCGTGGATAGACCTGGTTCTCAATCTCAAGAATCTGCTTCAGATGCTTGCGTCGCATCGGTTCGAGCACGATCTGTCGTGTCGTCATCATCGGGTCTCCCAATTGATTTCGGCATCTGGCGCACGAAGATACACAGGGGTGACACGCCCGTAAGGAACCAATTCATCTCGCACAGCTGCAAGATGTGCCATTGCGACCATTGTGGCTGCCTCAGGAATATCGGGCAGACCATCGAACC
>JBIIRE010000172.1:0-2937 GCA_044341655.1 Ilumatobacteraceae bacterium
GAGAGTGAAGTCATCACGGGAAAAGCATTGGCTGGAGTTCGGCGCGACAGTGTCATTCTTGCAACCAAGTGTCACTTTCCAATCACCGGCCTAATGGCCGATGCCAAGCCTGAGCCAAACACGTTTGGCAACAGTCGCCGACACATCATCCGTGCATGCGAAGACAGTTTGCGTCGTTTGAATACCGATTGGATTGATCTGTATCAACTGCACCGACCCGATCCGACCGTCGCACTCGATGAACAACTGGACGCAATGAATGATCTTGTGAAGCAAGGCAAGATCCGTGCATTTGGTTGCTCGACTTTTCCGGCTGAGCACACGATGGAAGCAGCGTGGGTCGCGGATAAACGAAATTTGATCCCGTTCAGTACGGAGCAGCCCCCGTACAGCATTTTTGTGCGCTGGATTGAGCGTGATCTGTTACCTACATGTGCAAAGTTGGATATGGGCACTCTGGTTTGGAGTCCACTGAATGGTGGATGGCTCTCGGGCTCTTACAAAAAAGGTGCACCTAAGCGTGAAGAGGGTCGCGCGAAACGCAACCCCGCGAACTTTGATCCTGAGAAGTCGGTCAATCAACGCAAGCTTGATGCGCTCGAAAAGCTTGAGGTGATCGCTGCTGAAGCGGGGCTAACCCTGCCGCACCTCGCGGTCGCGTGGACCCTCCAGCATCCAGCCGTGACGAGTGCGATCATCGGCCCGCGCATCATGTCGCATCTCACCACAATTATCGGGGCCGACGAGCATGTGCTGGCAGCTGATGTCCTTGATGCAATTGATGCGGTAGTGCGACCCGGGTCTTGTGTGCTTCCAGACGAGTCAAAGTGGGAATCACCGGCTCTAAAGGCAGAGAATCGCCGTTAATGGCGTTTCCTTGCGAGATTGACCAACGAGGGTGCCGACAGCGAGACTGAAACCATGCCAAAAGCGAAAGTAAACGGTGAGATTGAACTCGAATACGACACCACTGGAGATCCCCGCGATCCCGCTCTAGTTCTCATCATGGGCTTCTCTGCCCAGATGACCCAGTGGGAGGACTCATTTGTCAAACTGCTGGCTGACGGCGGTCGCTATGTCATTCGTTTTGATAATCGCGATTGTGGTTTGTCGACCAAATTGCACGGTGTCCCAGCCAACTCCGACGAAGTTGTGAAGTCAGTCATGCTCGGTGATCCGATGCCAGAAGTTGCGTACACACTTTCGGACATGGCTGCCGACACAGTTGGTTTGCTTGATCACCTAGCAATCGAAAAGGCACACATGGTTGGAGCATCAATGGGCGGGATGATTGCTCAAACCATTGCTATTGAGCATCCACACCGCGTGCACACCTTGGTGTCAATCATGTCCATTCCCGGCGATCTTGCTTCCGGCCAACCAACGCCCGAAGCTGCTGAAGCTCTGTTGGCCACGCCGCCATCAGAGCGCCAGGCGTATATCGATTTCTCGCCGAACTGGATGATCTGGCACTCAAAGCGTTATCGCGATGAAGAGCGCACCCGTGCCAACGCCGCTCGCGACTATGACCGGTCGTTCTACCCAGAGGGCAGTCCTCGCCAGTTGGCTGCCATTTATGCAAGTGGTGATCGCACCGAAGCATTACGTCAGCTACAGGTGCCAACACTTGTGATTCACGGCCTTGAGGACATTCTGTTGCCAGCCGACGGTGGTCAACGCGTTGCTGAACTCGTACCGGGTGCTCACCTCATGTTGATGAAAGACATGGGCCACGACCTTCCCGAGCCTTTATGGCCGCTGGTTGTTGGTTCAATCCTCGGCCACACAAATCTGTAGCAACTCTTTAACTAAGAAAGGCAAATCATGTCTGGTCCTTTGAGTGGTATTCGCGTGCTGGAGTTCGCTGGCCTTGGCCCTGGGCCTTATGCGGCGATGCTGTTGGCAGACATGGGTGCCGATGTAATTCGTATTGAGCGAGCAGACAAGGTTTATCCGTTGCCTGGCAATCCGCATCCTGAGTTCTTGCTTCGTGGTCGCCGCAACATTGCCGTTGACTTGAAGAACCCCGAAGGCAAAGAAACCGTGATGAAGCTTGTTGAAAAATCTGATGCCATCATCGAAGGATTCCGGCCCGGGGTGATGGAACGCCTCGGTCTTGGGCCAGACGATTGCGCGGCTCGCAATCCCAAGTTGGTGTTTGGTCGCATGACCGGTTGGGGCCAAGACGGACCGTATGCAATGGCCGCTGGACACGACATTAACTACATCGCACTTGCAGGCGCGCTTGCTCACTTTCGTCGCAAAGACACCATTCCAACACCGCCAATGAATCTTGTTGGTGATTTTGGTGGCGGCGGAATGTTTCTTGTCTTCGGTATTGCGTGCGCGCTACTTGAGGCCCAGCGCTCTGGCAAGGGTCAAGTTGTGGACGCAGCGATGGTTGATGGAGTCGCATCACTGATGACCATGTTCTGGGGCTTCAAGGACATGAACATGTTTGACCCAGACAATCCGGGGACCACGATGCTTGACACGGGTGCTGCTTATTACGACGTATATGAAACCAAAGACGGAAAGTACATCTCCGTGGGGGCGATTGAGTCTCAGTTCTATCAAGAGATGTTGCAACGCCTCGGCCTGCAAGATGACCCAGACTTTGCCCAACAAAACGATCGCTCAAAGTGGCCAGCGATGCACAAAAAACTTTGGGATCTTTTCCGCACAAAGACCCAGGCTGAGTGGAACGCTCTACTAGAGATGACCGACATCTGTTACGCACCCGTATTGCCGATGCTTGAAGCAGCTGCGCACCCACACAACGTTGAGCGTGGCACTTACGTTGAGTATGAAGGTCACTTACAGCCGGCACCGGCACCTCGCTATTCACGCACTCCAGGTGCGATTCAGCGCCCAGCCGCTCATCCGGGTCAAAACAGCAAGGAAGTGTTGGATGATCTTGGATTTTCATCATCCGAG
>JBIIRE010000173.1:0-2929 GCA_044341655.1 Ilumatobacteraceae bacterium
CTTCACAACGTTGCCCTTGCGGTCCACGAGGAACTTTTCAAAGTTCCAGAGAATGTCCGGGTCATTGTTCGGATTGAGGCCATAGCCCTGGAGCTTCTCGCGGAACTCGTCTGGCTCGCCTTCTGCACGTGGCGCAGCCTTGGTGAGCTCGGCGTAGAGCGGGTGCTGATCATCGCCAACAACACTGATCTTGGAGAACATTGGGAACTTCACTGAAAACTTTGTTGAGCAGAACTGCTCAATTTCAGAATTAGTGCCGGGCTCTTGTGCGCCGAAATTGTTCGCTGGGAATCCGAGCACTGCAAATCCGCGATCCTTGTAATTCTCGTACACGCTCTCGAGCGCTTCGTACTGCGGTGTGAGGCCACACTGCGAAGCAACATTCACAACGAGCAACACGTTGCCGTCGAATGCAGCAAGGCTGGTGTCTTCGCCCTTGATGGTCTTTACAGGAATGCTCTGGATGCTGGACATGGTTTCCCCTTGGTCGTCAGATGTCGTCGTTAGGTTAGCGGCGGATCAGGCTTCTGCCGACTTGGCGAGGTTGGCAAGTGTGACTTCCATGTTCTTGCGGTTGTATTCGGCGCGGTCGGATACGCCGGATACAAGCTTCCCCAATCGACGATCAAAGCCGTTGCGCTTATCGATCCAAAAATGGCGCACCTCGCTTGTGGCGCCGTGGTCGGTCACTTCATAGCCCCAGGTGCACATCACGTGTCCACCGACCACGAGATCAAAGGCAAACCGCTGTTCGGGATTGAACTCGGTAATCCGCACCTTGGTGGACCACTTGCGCTTGCCGTTCTTGTTCGTGCCCTTTAAGACCGCACCAAGGCTCGGGCCCACGCCTTTGACCCACTGGCCACCCTGATTCTCGGGGGACCACTCGCCCATACGCGGGAGGTCGGTGACCAAGGCCCAGGTTTTAGGCCCAGGAACGTTGATTACTCGGGACACGGACACGGTTTCGCTGTGATTCGACATGCCACAGAGTCTTGCACCTGAGAAGCATTGCCTTAACAGGGCGCTTGGGGTTAGCCTTGGAAACGTGAACACCGCATTGGAGCTTCTACTTACGTAACGGCGACCGCCGCATAACGCTGTCGCCGCACCCTCTGAGCCACCGGCCAGGGGGTTTTTTGTTGCCCCAGTTCGATTGATCACCAAGACACAGCCAAAGGAATCCGAAAATGCCACCAGCACCGGCAAATCCAAAGAAGATGGAATTCGACAAGTACAAGCCGTTCGTGCCGCTCGTACTCAAAGACCGCACTTGGCCCAACCACACCATCGCCAAGGCGCCAATCTGGTGTTCAGTTGACCTCCGCGATGGCAACCAGGCGCTGATCGATCCGATGGACCCCGAACGCAAAAAACGAATGTTCATGGAACTCGTGAAGATGGGCTTCAAGGAAATTGAGGTCGGCTTTCCGTCAGCGAGTCAACCCGATTATGACTTCCTTCGCATGTTGATCGAAGAGGACCTGATCCCCGACGATGTCATCGTGCAGGTGCTCGTGCAGAGCCGTGCTGAACTCATTGAGCGCACTTACGAATGTTTGCGCGGCGCCAAGCAGGCAGTTGTGCACTTCTACAACTCCACGAATCCGTTGCAGCGCGAAGTTGTATTCGGTCTCGACAAAGAAGGAATTGTTGACATCGCGGTGAACGCTGCGAAGTTGTGTAAGAAGCTCGAAGATGTTGTTCAGGGAACGCGTATTCGTTATGAATACTCCCCCGAAAGCTTCACCCTCACCGAGCCTGAATTTGCAATTGAGATTTGCGAGGCCGTGATGGACGTGATTCAGCCAACGCCAGAAGACAAGCTCATCCTGAACCTTCCCGCAACCGTTGAGTGCTACTCACCCAACGTTTACGGCGATGTGATTGAGTGGTTTGGCCGCACAATCCGCAACCGCGATTCCATCGTGTTGTCACTGCACCCGCATAACGACCGCGGCTGTGCTGTGGCCGCCGCAGAGTTTGGAGTGATGGCAGGTGCTGATCGTGTTGAAGGAACTCTATTCGGTAACGGCGAACGCACAGGAAATGTGGACATCATCACGCTTGCGATGAACCTGTTCATGAACGGTGTTGATCCCGAACTCGACATCACCGACATCGATCAGCTCCGCCGAACCGCTGAGTACTGCAACCGCTTGCCAGTGCACCCGCGCCATCCCTATGTAGGCGATCTTGTTTACACCGCGTTCTCGGGAAGTCACCAAGATGCGATCAAGAAAGGCATTGAGAAACTCGGTAAGGACTACACCGAATGGGGTGTCCCATATCTGCCAATCGATCCGCGCCACGTTGGTCGTTCGTATGAAGCGGTGATCCGTGTGAATAGCCAGTCCGGAAAAGGTGGTGTGGCGTACGTAATGAAGACCGAGCACGGGTTTGATCTTCCTCGTCGCTTACAGATTGAATTCTCCAAAGAGATCCAGCACATCACTGAAGACTCCGGAACTGAGATCAGCCCCACGTCAATGTGGGATGCATTCAAGAAGTCCTACTTGCCTACTCAGCCAAACTTCGTGCTTCAAAGCCATGAAATGCGTAGTGACTCATCTTCGGGAACCACCGAGGTGACCGCACAGGTCGTGGTTGGCGGCACATTGAAAACCATCAACGGCAAAGGCAATGGCCCAATTGATGCTTTTGTGCATGCAATGCGCGATGGACTGGCTGCAGACATTGATGTTGTTGACTACGCCGAACACGCACTCGGGCAGGGCTCGGAAGCAACTGCGGTTGCATATGTCGAAACCGTAGACGCCTCTGGTACCCCACTGTGGGGTGTCGGTACTGATCCGAACATCATTACTGCGTCATTAATGGCGGTCCTCGCCGCACATGAACGCCGCCAGGCCAACTAACCACGCACTACCGTCATTGATGGTTCAAATTCACCGATGGAGGGCTTGTG
>JBIIRE010000174.1:0-2928 GCA_044341655.1 Ilumatobacteraceae bacterium
ACCAAGACAACGGTGAACACCGCCACCGAAAGCGAGGTGCTTGTTCTGTGGGCGAGAGAAGTCAATGTCGTCGGGTTGATCCCAGAATGCTTCGTCGTTGTTGGCAGATCCAAGCAACGGCGAAACCATCATGCCTTTAGAAATCGGGCAGCCGTTCAACACGGTGTCTTGAATTGCGATGCGAGCTACACCTTGTACAGGTGATTCCCAGCGCAACATTTCTTCTACGGCACCTGGAATCAACGAAGGATCATCAATAATCTGCTGACGCTTCTCTGGATTTCGGGCGAGATAGGAGATCATGCAGTCAAGCGATGCAGTCACGGTGTCCAGGCCCGCAAGGAAGAACAGATAGCAGATGTCAATCACTTCTTCTGGCGTGAGCTTCTCGCCATCAACTTCACTTGACAAAAAGCCCGAGATGAAGTCGTTCTGTGGCTCCTTCAAGCGAGCCTCTACAACTTCTTCGAGGACTGCATAGATCTTCTGGCCAGTCGCGTTCACGTAAGCGGTGCGCTCTTCTGGCGTTTCTGCTGGCGGACGAATAATTCCGTCCTTCAGCGCGATGAATTCCTTGGCGCGCGAAACAGGAAGACCAAGCAACTGCAAGAACACGGTGCTCGGGAATGGTTCGGCGACATGGAGGTGGAAGTTGACCTGTTTCTTGTCGGCTACAGCATCGACAAGATCGGACATCAACTTGCGTGTACCAGCCTCTAGATCCAGCATTCGCTTTGGAGCGAACAGTGGATCTAGAAGCTTGCGGTACTTTGCGTGCTCCGGAGGATCAATCTGGAGCGGGATCAATGGTCGGACTTGACCAATGTGAACCGCCTCATCCATTGAAGAGAAAATCTCAGGTGTGCGCAGCACAGTGAGAATGTCTTCATGCTTGGCAACTACTGCAACCTGACCACCAAACGGGCTGTCAGCTACGAATACGGGAGCAAACTCCCGCATCATCTTTTGCAGTGGTTGCGGATTGCGCAGGGACTCAGGATCTTGCCCGGGCCCGAGGGTTGAGGACGATTCAGCCATGGTCAGACGACCTTGGTGTTCTCTACGCCCATGAGACGTGCGAGGTTTCCACCCATGACCTTGGCAACCTTGTCTGCACCCATGTGTGCAATCTCGTCAACATACGAGATTGGGTCAGCGAGGCCCTCGGGATGCGGGTAGTCCGAACCAAAGAGAACGTTGTCTACGCCGATGAGGTCTGCAAGACCAGCGACGTCGTCTTCGTGGAACGGGTGAACAAACACGTTGCGCTTGAACACTTCAACCGGATCTTCCTCGAACGCAGTCGGAGCCATCTTGTAAGCGTGACCCATGGCGTCAATCAAAGAACGAACCCATGATGTGCCGTTCTCAACTGGCAGAACCTTGAGCTTCGGGAAACGGGTCAACATGCCGTGACCAATTGCCGACGAAAGCGTGTCGATGATTGGGCGGCTGCTGTGACCGACGATGTGTGAGAAGCCGGACTGATCAACGAACGGAAGCATCTCGTCGTGGTGACCTTCCCACTCGTTGTAGTAGCGCGTGTAGCCAGAGTCGCTGGCGTGCATGCCAACGAGTGTGCCCTTTTCCTGCATGAGTTCCCAGAATGGATCGAATTCCTTGAGTGCGAAAGAGCGCATGCCCTTCTCACCCGGAACTGGAGCTGGGCGGATCAACACGATCTTTGCGCCGCGCTCGGTAACCCACTCGAGTTCTTCAATCGCCTTGTCGAGGTAGCACAGCGTGATAACCGGTGTTGCGAAGATGCGATTGTCGAAGTTAAAGGTCCAGGTCTCGTACATCCACTTGTTCAACGCGCTGATGATTGCGGTGATTGCAGCTGGATCATTACGCAGACGCTCTTCAACGAGGCTTGCAAGAGTTGGCCACATGAGTGCACGGT
This sequence comes from Ilumatobacteraceae bacterium, assembly GCA_044341655.1. Lineage (GTDB taxonomy): Bacteria > Actinomycetota > Acidimicrobiia > Acidimicrobiales > Ilumatobacteraceae > CAIYHK01. Next base: position 1,904 of record JBIIRE010000174.1, read on the forward strand.
CGATGCCCTGTTCGTTCATCAACTCAATGCGTGGTTCGAGCTCGCGGTATGCGGGTGGAGCAACGATTGCCTTGCCAAGAATTTCACGACGGCTCTTGCCCTCAGGGTTGCCACTCTTGAAGTACTCCTCTTGAGCACCTGGTGCTGCAACTTTTTCGAATGTTGGGTTTGGGATGTACTCGCTGATGCTGCCCTTCACGGTGAGCTTCGTGCGACCGTCAACGTTCACGTAATCGATTACGCCTTTGAATGCAGGATCGATGTGCTTGGTCATCGCTGCAGGCGTTTCGTACATGTGATTGTCGGCGTCGAATACTGCGAAGTCGAGTTTCCTTGATGCCATTTTCTTACCCCCTGATAGTTGGATAGTGGTCCAGTGGTTGCCCATCAATATATGTGACTTGCTTGTTAGATACAACCCCGGGAAGTCAAATGTGACTGGACTGTTAGATTTCCCGCCCGAGCAAGCCCCGCTTGAGAAACAGAAGCAATGCCCCAACCGTGATTTCGGGTGCGCTGCCCCCGTAATGGCCCGCCATGTATGGGCCCCGCTCGAAAGCGCCAAGCATCAAAAGGGCATCGGCTCTGGTGTCGCCAAAGCCCCGTTGGTCAAGAATTCGCTGAAGCCTTTCAAGCATTCCAACAGCCACGGTGGAGCCATACCTAGTGCGATTTGGGCCTGGGGATTCAATCTCGCTCCAGGCACTCAAAACACCACCGTTGCGGAGATAGTTGAGTAGCCACTCATGCACCCACGCGTGAAGGGTGGTGTCGTCCATTTCGCTTGGCACCCGCTCGATCAGCTCAACGACAGACCCCATCGCCATCACCGTTAGCGCATCAAAAAAGCGTTCTTTACTTTCGAAATGCCGATAGAACGTGCCGTGCGAAACCCCTGCTTCGGCAACTACATCGTCAATGCGCGTGTCGTGATAACCCTTTGCCGCAAGAGTTTGCGCACCTGCGGTAAGCAACAACTTGCGGGTTTCGCGCCCACGAGCAGATACACCCGGGCCAAAGATCTG
>JBIIRE010000057.1:0-9783 GCA_044341655.1 Ilumatobacteraceae bacterium
CACCGTGCAAGCAACGATGAACATCATTCCTGACGGTGGATCGATCATCATCACTGGCTCCACCGCGGCACTGCTACCCCAGACACTTGACAATCCGGCCATGGGTGGCGGCGGTGTTGGATACGGCGATGCCAAGAAAGCTCTCCTTCCCTTCACCGAGAAGCTTGCTCTTCAATTGGCGTCACGGTTCGTGCGCGTGAACTGCGTCCACCCAACAAACTGCAACACTCATCTCTTGCACCATCCTGACCTGTATCGGATTTTCCGTCCCGATCTTGAGAACCCAACCGTTGATGATGCGATGCCAGCATTCATGACCTTCCAAGCAATGCCGATTCCCTATATCGAACCAATCGACATGTCGAATCTCGTGTTGTTTCTGGCATCGGATGAGTCGCGCTACATCACGGGACACCACATCCGTGTGGATGCAGGCTCATTGCTGCAGGTCCCGGGCTCTGCTCGCGCCTGATTCGCACGCCCTCACAAATAGGAAAGGGTCTCATTGACCCCAGCGGATAACTTCTAAAGGGTGAATCCGGCAACCCCCAACGAAATCCACCAGTCCGAAAAGCTAGCGAATGTCCTTTATGACATTCGTGGCCCCGTGCTGGTTGAGGCCAAGCGCCTCGAGGAGCAAGGGCACCGGATAATGAAGCTCAATATCGGCAATCCTCACCCATTTGGGTTTGAAGCGCCGGAGGAAATCATCGTTGATGTGATCCGCCATCTTCATAACGCACAGGGCTATTCCGACTCACAGGGAATTCGCTCGGCGCGCACGGCTGTCGTTCAGCATTACCAGGAGCGCGGCATTGAAATCACCGACCCTGATCAGATCTGGCTCGGCAACGGAGTTAGCGAGCTGATCCAACTCTCGCTCAACGCTTTGCTTAACGAAGGTGACGAAGTGCTGATTCCTGCACCCGACTACCCCCTGTGGACTGCTTCAACCAGCCTTGCTGGTGGAACTCCGATTCACTATCTCTGCGATGAATCCAATGATTGGAATCCTGACGTAGAAGATATTCGCGCCAAGATCACAAGCAGCACCAAAGCAATCGTGGTTATCAATCCGAATAACCCGACAGGTGCGGTGTACTCACGGGAGACCTTGCGCCAAATTGCCGACATTGCCGTCGAGCACAACCTCATTGTGTTTGCCGATGAAATCTACGACAAGATTCTTTATGACGACGCTGAGCATCACACGTTCGCTGAACTCGCACCAGATGTTTTCGTTGTGACTTTTAATGGCCTTTCCAAGGCTTACCGACTCGCGGGGTTCCGCAGTGGCTGGATGATGATGACTGGCCCGCGTGACAATGCGGAAAGTTATATCGAGGGCATCAACATGCTCACCAACATGCGCTTGTGTGCCAATCATCCCGCACAGTACGCAATTCAAACCGCACTCGGTGGGCGCCAGAGCATTCGTGAATTAATCCTCCCAGGCGGTCGCCTACTTGCACAGCGTGATGCCGCAGTTGAAGCACTGAACAAGATCCCGGGTGTTTCATGTGTGAAACCACGAGGTGCGCTTTACGTTTTCCCACGTCTTGATCCTGAGGTGTACCCAATCGCTGACGATCGACGTTTCGTGCTTGATTTTCTACGCGCAGAGAAAGTGTTAGTGGTCCAAGGTACGGGCTTCAACTGGCCCCAACCAGATCACCTTCGAATCGTGACTCTCCCTTGGGCGAAGGATCTAACCGAAGCCATTGCGCGACTCGGCAATTTCCTCTCGAGCTGGAAACCACCAAAGGACTGACCTTGCGCATTCGCTCGTTGCTCGTTGCCACATGCTTGCTAGCAGCTTGTGGGGACTCCACAAATGAAGCCGCCGATACCACTGTTAAATCCACCACAACTACAGCAAGTACGACCACACTTCCACCAACTACGACCACCACAACTTTGCTTCCACCAGATGGCAAGACCTCCGATCAGCGCGTGCTTTCTCTGGTACAGAAAATTTCAGGTGATTACTTACAGCCAAAGAGCGTTGTCTATTCGGGAGACACTGGGCTCGTCTTTGCGCAGAACATGATGTACCGCCACAACGTCAGCGTTTTTGATCGTTATGGCAACCTGATTACCGAAATCGCAGACGCAGTTGACCTCGCCGATTTTGGTGAAGGAATTCCTGGCCGTGCCACAAAGGTGAAAGGCTCACCGGTAGAAGCTGCCTTCTCCCCCAACGGCAAATTTGCTTACGTATCGAACTACGAAATGTATGGCGACGGATGGAACCCAGTTGCCGACGATGACTGCCAAGGGCGCAATTGGGATCCGGCTTATGTGTACCGCATCAATGTAAAGACCAAAAAGATTGATCAAGCGATACTTGTCGGTGCAGTACCTAAATTCCTCGCTGTCACTCCAAATGGAAAGCGGTTGATTGTCTCGAACTTCTGTTCAATGGATGTCTCAATTGTTGACTTGAAATCACACAAGGAGATCAAGCGCATTCAGGTGGGTACTCATCCACGAGGGATCGCAATCACACAGGACTCCAAGACCGCGTACATCGCAGTGATGGGCACCGCACAAACCGTTGAAATCAATCTGCGGGACTTTTCTACTCTTGAGATCCCAAATGCTGGGCAAACACCACGGCACCTTGTGTTATCACCAGATGATCGCGTTCTCTACGCGACCACAAATAAGTACAACACCGTCATTGCTACTGATACCGCCACAAGGACAATCATTGGCACCGTGCGCACAGGCACGGAGTCACGTTCAATGGTGATTTCTGACGACGGTACTGTGCTTTACGTAGTGAACTACGTGAGCGGCACTCTGCAGAAGATTCGCACTTCGGATATGACTGTGCTGCAAACGCTCGATACCGGCACACGGCCAGTGGGTATCACTTACGATCCTGAATTGCGTCGAGTTTGGGTTGCAAACTACGCAGGATCAATCTGGCTCTACGACGACAAATAGTCGGCGATAAGTGTGCGGAGCGACTAATCGCCCCGCACACTTCAAATCACTTGCCGAAAAGGCTGTCAGTGATCATCGGGCCGATCACTTCAGCAGTCTTGTCAACGCTCGCGAGTGCGGCGAACAAGATAAGGGCGGCACCAGCCATTGACACATTCTTCATGAATGAAATCATCTCCATCGGCTTGGTCTGCTCATCGGCAGCCCAGAAGTTATGCATCATTACTGCCATTGCCAAGAGCACCGCGGCCAGCACAAGCGCGCCAAGGTCGGCATACACACCAAGAATCACCGATAAACCACCAGCGAGCAACAAAGCACCCGACAACAGATTCGCAACTTTTGGATATGGGACTTTTTTGAAAGTCGCATAGCCCGTCATTGCTTCGGCTTTCGTGAAGTGGTTGAGACCACCAACTACAAACATGAGCGCAAACAGCACTCGACCAATAATGAGAATTACATCCACGGCCAAACCTCCTGATAATCAATTGGGCCGAACGGAAAGGCTATGTAGTTGCTTCTGGCGAGATGCGGATACTCACGAATCAATTGATTTGTAAAGGTTTGAGATGGCCCTTGCTATCTCTACGTCGGCATCCGAAACACCTTTTGTCACATGGGTCGACGCATGAATGGTCACGATCCCGGGGTATCGAATATCAATGTCCGGGTGATGATCGACTTCATCTGCAAGAGCAGCAACTGCAGATGCAAAATCACCAGCTGCAGCAAAGGTCGATAGATGGAAATTTGCGACTAAAGAAGTGTCAACGTATTCCCAGTGTTGAACGCCAGTTTCTTTGCGGAATTGTTCACTACTAACCGATGCATATCGCCGAGACATAGTGATCAGTTTGGCCCGGGAATCGCAAGGAGCTGTTTAGTGATTGACATCAGAGTCAAGTTCGCGCCCAACTTGTACGAGTGAACACCATCCCATCGATATGAAGTGTCGATCGCGATGGCCTCATCTTCGCAGTATTCACTTGGGCCTTCAATAAATGTGGCTTGCCCAAGACTGCTTTCAGCGACCTTGCGAAGCAGACCATTAATGTGAGCAACACGGTCATCCATCGCACGCTCGGGCATCACAATCACGTTGGGAAGACGCAATTCGCGGGGTCGCATGCACGGCACTTCGAGGAATGCTGCATGCACTCCCACCTCTGCCAAAGCATCAATGCCCATTTGCACACCCACTAAAAATCGTTCATCAAATTCTTTGCTTGCGAACTTGATCAACTTGCCATTCACCTCTTGGTCAAAAACATCCCAAGCACCGATCATGACCAGAGCAACTGATGCACGCGCTCGCACCGCGCTGTAAGACCAAGCTGTTGGCCAACCCCTACAGGCCTTGAAGCCGTGGGTGTACCCAACTGAGCTAATGATCTTGCCGTCTGAATAAACACTGCATCCTTCGAGCGAACCATCACGAATCACAAATGTCTTTTCAACGCCATTGGGGAGGTTGTTTACTAAAGCACGCGCGGTTGAATCTCCCACAATCACGAGCTGGCGAGGCAGTGACACAGTGATCGGCACTGTGGTGGCGAACTCAACATCGGTGCGGTTGTCGATGCCAAATTCATAAACGGCACGGGCATTTGAGTGGTACACACCCAGCCCAGTTGCCAACAGAGCAACTGTGGCAGTAAGTGTGGCGAGTTGAGCGCGCTTTGCCGCGCCTGAGTTCCAAGTTCTTTTCAGCCAGCCATTACGAATTGGCGTTTCCACGAATCGATAACTGAACTCGGATACAACAATTGCGATTGCCATCGCCAAGAGAAACCGACTGACGCTCCCGAAGTACGCCTCACAAAAAACACTGATCGGCCAGCTCCAGAGATAAAGGCCATATGACCTCTTGCCGATAGCCACTAGCGGTGCTGACTCGAGTAGCCCTTTAAGGAAACCTGAGCTTCGTTTTGTTGCAGTGATAATGAGGGCTGCGGAAGCAAGAGTTACCAGGGGCAATATCCAGAAGTAGGTGTTGTCATTTTGTGGTTTGCCGATTGCAAATGCCAATACAAGTGACCCTATTGCGAGTGCTCCGACCAGTGTTCCAACTCTGCTTTTCTCTGCGCCAGTGCGTGCCGACCGCCATGGCTGCCACAAAAATGCAAGACCTGCTCCTAGTACCAATCCACTTGCACGCGTGAAGGTCGATAAGTAAAGGAAGTTGTGTGTGTCTACATCTTGAATACGCCAACGAACGACGTTGGGAAATCGCTGTGGCCAGTCAAGTGACATCGCTATAGCGGTCCCAACCATGAGTGAGACCGCAACGCCTACAAGCAGAGTTCCACGTGTGCGGGAGCCAAAGCGCGTTTTTGCCAACAGCAAGAAAACAACTGGCCATACGATGTACCACTGTTCTTCAACACCGAGGCTCCACAGATGCCGCAACAATGTGGGTGCGCCAGAGAAATACTCGACCTTGCTGAATATCTGACCCCAGTTTGCCGAGTAGAAGATCCCCCACAGATAGTCGCGGCGAAGCTGTGTCCTCTGAAACTCGTTACCCCAAAGTGCATTCCACAATCCGACCACGAGCAGCACTGCCACAAGTGCTGGAATCAAGCGTCTAATACGACGCATCCAAAAGGCACGCAAGCTAATTGCTCCGTTTTGCTCCGACTCTGCAATCAGCAACGACGTGATTAGGAATCCGGACACGACAAAGAAGACTTCAACTCCAAAAAATCCACCTGGTATCCAGTCAAACCCAGCGTGATAGAGCAATACGGCCACGACAGAAATCGCCCGTAGGCCGTCGAGCCCAGGCTGGTATTTCATTCCCCCACGTGCTTGGGTCACATCCACCACCCCCAGACGCTATTAGATCGGTACAGTTCCAGCAGGGTGCTGATTGGCATAACAGCAAGACACCGCCCATCTATTCTCAACCCGATGAACACCGTTGTTTCCCTTCTTGCCTTGGCCATTGCAGTGGCAGCCGTTGTGTACGCATTCACTAGGCAGTCACAATCGAATCCGCCGCAGGGGCAGCCCATGGTGGACACCGCCACGTTGAAGAATGAGATGTCCGCTGATCTTGCTCGCACTGTGCAAGCCACCGTTAACGAAACCCTGACCAATGCAATGCAGGTATTAGGCAATCAAGCCCGCCATGATCGTGACGAGGCGATCAAGCTGGCCACAGAAAAAATCACGGCAGCCGGCTCCGAGCAATTAGGCACCCGCGCGCAAGTCATTGATGAGTCCCTCAAAGGGATCACAAACCAGATGAATGAGCGCATCACCGCACTCACTCAGGAACTCAATCGGCTTCGCGAAATCAACAGCACACAAAACGAAGGCATTGAAAAGGCGCTTGTGTCTCTGGTCCGTGGCACTGACAACTTGAAGGAAATTCTCTCCAGCTCACAAAAGCGTGGTGCCTGGGGTGAGCGAGTAGTTGAAGACATGTTGCGTGCCGCTGGATTCGTTGAGAATGTGAACTACCAAAAGCAATCCACTAATGAAACCGGTGGTCGTCCCGACTACAAGTTCATGATGCCGCCGAATCGTGTTCTTTTCATGGATGTGAAGTTCCCACACGATAAATATGCAGAATTCGTTACTGCCGAGACCGATGCAGTGCGGCTCCAAGCGCGAGCCGATTTCGTGAAGGCTATTAAGGGGCACGTTGATGCCCTTTCAAAGCGCGACTACATCAACAATGCCAAGGAAGAAGCTGTTGACCTCGTGCTGATGTTTCTGCCAATCGAAAGCATCACTGGTTTCATTCACGAAGCAGACCCAACTCTGCTTGACTACGCACTCAGCAAGAAAGTTCTGCTCTGTTCGCCGCTTACTTTGTATTCATTCCTGGTGGTGATCCGCCAAGCCACTGACAGCTTTCACACAGAGCAAACTGCCGCATCAATCATGCAGCAGATCAATAAGTTTGATATCGAGTGGAAGAAATATGTCGGTGCCGTCGATGATGTGAAATCTGCTGTCGACAAACTGGGTGAAAAAATAGATGACATCAGCACTGGTGGCACCCGCTTCAAAAAGCTTTCAGTGCCGATCCGTGATATCGAAAAACTACGCAAGCAACAGGGAGTGCCCGAGCTTCAAAGTGGCGACCGGTTTGAACTACCCGCGGGTGACGACGAATAACTACCAGTTGCCAGCTACGTACTTGGTTTCTAAGAACGCAAGGAGACCGTCGTGCCCACCTTCACGGCCAATGCCAGATGCTTTAACGCCACCAAATGGCGCTGATGGATCAGAGACAAGCCCCCTGTTCAATCCCACCATGCCGGTCTCAAGGGCCTCGGCAACACGCATGCCTTTGCCCACATCTTGGGTGAACACATAGGAGACCAATCCATGCTCGACACTGTTTGAGTGTGCGATCACCTCATCGGTATCACCGAATCGAACCAGCGGCGCAACAGGGCCAAATACTTCTTCATTGAGGATCCGTGCACCTATCGGAACATCAATGAGAACAGTTGCCTCGTAACCACATTGAACACTTGACGCCTTCTTGCCACCGCAAGCGATGGTTGCACCGTCAGTAACCGCATCGGTAACCAGTGCCGCTACACGTTCTTGCTGTGCGGGCGAAACCAGAGGGCCAAGATTGGTGCCTGAATCGAGTCCGTTACCAACACGAAGTGATGACATTCGATCGGTGAAACGCGCTGCAAACTCCTCATAGATGTTTTCATGCACAAATAGTCGGTTTGCAGCCGTACACGCAGCACCACCATTGCGCATCTTGGCAATCATCGCGCCATCGATTGCTGCATCCAGGTCTGCATCTTCAAACACAATCAGTGGAGCATTACCGCCGAGCTCCATTGAGCAGTTGATGACTCGCTTGGCTGCTTGCGCAATGAGCAGTGAACCAACACGTGTTGAACCAGTGAATGAAAGTTTGTGGACTCGGCCACTATCAAGCATCGCTTCCACTGCAGCTCCAGGCTGATCTGTAACCACAGTGTTCAGAACGCCGTCTGGCAAGCCAGCGTCTCTGAGAATCTTCGTGATAGCAAGTGCAGTCAAGGGAGTTTCATGGGCGGGCTTCAGTACCGCGGTACACCCTGCCGCCAGTGCTGGGCCAATTTTGCGTGTTGCCATTGCGGCCGGGAAATTCCATGGAGTGGCAAGCAGTGCGACCCCTACGGGTTGGCGCGACACCAGAAGCCAATTGCCACCATTTGGTGCGCGACGGTAATCGCCATCAATTCGCACGGCCTCTTCACTAAACCAACGGAAGAACTCGGCTGCATATGTAACTTCAGCTTGCGCATCTGCAAGAACCTTGCCGTTTTCGCGGGTGATCAACTCAGCAAGGCTGTCTCTATTGGCCAGCATGATTTCAAATGCCTTACGGAGAATTTCCCCACGCTCGCGAGGTGCGGTTGCACGCCACATTTGCGCGGCATCATGCGCACAATTGACTGCATCAAGACATTCCATAACAGATGAATTGTGAACGTTTTCAATCACAGTTCCGTCTGCCGGATTGGTTACTTCAAGACTTGCCATGGTCACAGTCTTTCAGGCAAAGAGCAGGTTTGCACTCCAATGCTGACGCTTGGTGTGACGACTATTTCAGTATTCTCATCATGTGCCTGTCCCAAAACTTTCACAAGCGACCACTGTGGCAAAGAGGCTGGCAGGCAGCAGAGATGACTGGCGGCTTCATCGTCCCGAACGTCCAGCACTTCCCCACGCTGGCATCCACTGGATCGGACCGATAGTCGCAATTGGCTCAGTTCTAACTGGCTGGTTCGCATTTGCCAACGCAGTCGGCGACGATGGTGTTGGATTCGCACTCTTTATTGGTGCGGCATCAATTCTGCTGATGGCATGGAGCAATCTTCTCTCAACTCGTGCACTCTTTTTGGAGAAGTTTTTTGGCGGCCTAGATCGGATGTACCGCTGGCATCGTTGGTATGGAGCAATTGCAGTTGGGGCGATGTGGCTTCACATCGAAAATGTGGATGATGTTAAGGGGATCAGGGGGGCATCAAAGAACATCGCAGATGCCGCTGAAGATCTAGCTGAAACCGGGTCAACGTTGCTTTACATCCTTGTAGCCATCAGTCTTTTGCGCTGGTTGCCAACTCGATGGTGGCGACTGAGTCACAAACTTCTTGTACTGCCGTACGCATTTGCTTGCTGGCACTTCTACACATCAACCAAGCCATACGCGAACAATTCACCCTGGGGTTGGTGGTTTACCGGTTTCATGATTCTCGGACTCGCCGCCTGGGTGTACCGGGTGATTTGGCGCGACATGATCAAACGTGGTTCCAGATACCGAGTAAGCGATATCGCCAAAGCTGGTGAAACTCTCACCATTGAACTCGAACCTCTCGGCAACGCGATTGAGCCGCGACCAGGTCAGTTTGCATTTCTCAAATTTGCAAAACGGGGCCTTCTCGAACCGCACCCGTTCACCATCGCATCTTCTCCAAAGGAGGGAGTGCTTAGATTCTTTATTCGTGATCTTGGTGACTGGACACACAATCTGATGCAATCGGTGCAACTCGGTGATCGGGTCACAGTTGAGGGCCCTTACGGATCTCTCCATCCGCTTCCAGATGATCCTGCAATCAAGACTGTTTGGATTGCGGGTGGAGTCGGCATCACACCATTCCTCGCCGCGCTGAAATCACTTACCTCATTAAGAGTCGAAAAGCCGACACTCTTTTATTGCATACGCTCTCGCGATGACGGTCCTGGTCTCAGCGCTCTACAGCAGGCTGCCAATGATGGGCTGATCAACCTGCACCTTCATGTTTCCTCTGAAGGCACGCGCCTTAGGCCAGAGGACATAATTCGCAGTGTTGGCAAAGA
>JBIIRE010000058.1:0-9775 GCA_044341655.1 Ilumatobacteraceae bacterium
TTCTATACGAAAAACGGCAGTATCGGATGTTGCTGCCCCAAAACTCACTGGTGCGCGCCAACGAATGCGTACCTTCTTGTCCATCACAGATGTCTCCGCAAACAAAACTGTTGACGGTACGCCCAAGGTGATCGACTCCGTATTTGAAGAAGGCCAAACTCGCCGTGTAGAAACTGCCGCAACCCTTACTTCGTATTCCACTCCGCTCGAGAGGTCTGTAATTTCAGCACTCTCACTACCCGCTCCAGGTGCGTCAATGCTTTTCCAGTTAGGAGCGCCGGCGCGGCGATAAAACACTCGATGGGCAGTTACCGGATAAGGGGCAACAGCAAACTCCGTACTCGTGAGTTGCGACGGTCGCCAAGTCACTTGTATCGACTCAGAATTCTCTGTCAGACCAAGCAGCAAGGGCGCTGCCGATTCGACTGCAAGCCAGCGATTCACACGGACAATCTGATCACTAATGACAGATTGCGTTGAGGAAGCGTGCCAGTCAGCATCCTCAATCGAATGCTCTTTCTTTGGATCCGCATCAAGGTGAGTACGTATGCCTGTGTATATCTCACTGGCATATGTCGCAAGATTCAGCGATTGCGCAGTGTTACGCACTGTCTCAACTGCGCGCACGTACATGTCGCGGCAACGCTTCACATTCATGCAGTTAACAAACAGCGTCCCACCATTGACACTCGAATAGTCAAGGTCGCCACCCCAAGTTTGATCCGTGCCCCAGGGCAGCATTGTGAACTTGTTTGTCGCGTCACTGTGGAAATAGAAATTGTTGACTATGTCAGCCGAGTAGCCGTCCCAGTGTCCTGAATATCGCTCGACCGCCCACATGCGAACCACATTCTGAAAATCCACGATGTCTTTCATTGTGTCGAACCACTGCTCGGCGGCGGTGTTGTTGAGGTCGTACAAGTTTTGAAGATCGGCACGATCATCTTCATCGCCCTCGTCCACTTCATAACCACCATCAAATGGGTCCAATTGATTAGACCAACCCAAGTAGGTGCCCTCGTATAGGTGGTTGGTGTTGTCAGCTCCGTACCACTTATCGAGCATCACGTCGTCGACGTTTTCGACGTTTAGGTACAGCCCAAAGGCTTCACCGTTGATTGTGAGATTTGCATACCCGGTCCGCGGCGCAGGCACGCCGACAGACCGAAACAGCTTGTATACGACGGTCTCATGAATCTTGGATGGGTCCTGCACCATGTTGTTCAGGGTCAGTTTTTTTAGGCCACTAACTCGCTGAGCAGAATTCGAGAACTTGAGTTTGAATGCCGACTTTCCGGGCAGTGCGCGATAGGAGCCAAGGCGTCCCTTGATCTTGGCGGTGATATTCCAGGGGCCAAATGTGGTCGTATCAGTCACCATTGAAAATGTCGCAGGTACATATGTGTATGGGTCCTCAGCAAGCGCATCCAGCGATCCCTGAGTGAAATCAAGCGAAACTGAGACCACCGAAGTGGGATCAAATAGCCACTCGGCTGCATCTCCGGTGGGGGCCGTGTAGATGGTTGCCCGTGCGAACCCGACTGGCACGCAAACGGCCACCACAACCGCCACCACAAACGTCCTCACCCATCGCATACAACCAAGGATAGGGGAAACAAATTTCGCACGGGGTATCACACAATTCGCCCGAAAAAATGCGTAAATTCAGTTACATGAAGAAACGTGACCTCATCCAAGCAGTAGCAGTTCACGCCGACGTCGACAACAAGACGGCGGCCCGAGTAGTTGACGGGACGATCGACGTCATCTTGGCCACAGTTGCCAAGGGCGAAGTTGTCAACCTGTCAGGGTTTGCGAAATTCGCGAAGGTCCACCGACCAGCTCGCATCGCTCGTAACCCAGCCACAGGTGAGCAGATCAAGGTGAAGGCAAAGAATGTCGCCAAGATCACAGCTCTTAAGGGCTTCAAAGACATCGCACTTGGCAATGTGAAAGCCCCGAAGCTCAACACCAGCCGCCCAGCCGCACCAGCTAAGCCCGCTGCAAAGAAGGCAGCACCGGCAAAGAAGAAGGCAGCTGCGAAAAAAGTAGTGGCTAAGAAAAAGCCGGCAGCAAAGAAAGCAGGCGCCAAGAAGAAGAGGTAACACCTCGGACTCTGTGTCTTTTGAAAGAACCCACCCTTCGGGGTGGGTTCTTTCGCATATTGTGAGTACCTGGGGGAAACATGAAATTCGGTCTTACATTCGGTGCGCTCAATCCAAAATCTTGGGAAGGCGTTGCGGTCTTAGGCGATCAACTCGGATTCGAATCTGCCTGGCTTCCAGAGCACATGGTGATTCCAGTTCAAGCAGCTGGTAGCCCGCATGACGGACAAGACCACCCACCGATACCTGCAAACGTGCCCGTCTATGACGTGTTCACATATCTTGCGTTTCTTGCCGGCAAGACCGAAAACATCAAGTTTGGGACACACGTTTACAACATTGGTTTGCGTCACCCGTTTACAGTCGCTCGCGCTGCGACAACTTTGGACATCGTCTCTAAAGGTCGATTTTTGTTCGGCATTGGTGCTTCGTGGTTGAAAGAAGAATGGGATGTAGTTGGACTCGACTTCGCAACCAGAGGAAAACGTGTCGATGAGTCGCTTGCGATCTGCATCAAATTGTGGGCCGATGAGATCATCGAGCATCACGGAACACATTTTGACTTTGATCAAGTTGCATTTGAACCCAAGCCATTCACCAAGCCTCATCCACCGATCATCGTTGGCGGTGATGGCCCTGCGGCATTGCGGCGCGCAGCAACAATTGGTCAAGGCTGGATCCCGATGAATCATTCGTTGGAACAACTACCCGCTTCAATTGCCAAGATCAACGAAATCCGTACAGCAGCTGGGATTACTGAAAAATGCGAGATCACGATGGGCGCTGGTCCCGTGACAAGTCTTGATGACGTTAAGCGTGGCCGAGAGTTCGGTATCGATCGAATGTTGATCAGCCCGTGGAAGTCATCTCGCGAGGCTTTAGATGGAATCAAAGAGTTCGCCGACACGATTCTTGGCCCAGCGTCAGATATCTGATTCACACCCCCGCCACCTCGTAGGCTCACAATAGCCAGGGAGGCACTATGAAAATCGCTCGCTACGCATCTGCGTTTACTCTCGCATTAGTTATTTCTGCATGTGGGGGTGGTTCTGATAGCTCAGGATCAGAGGACAAAAAGCAGGAATACATCGAAGCGATTACTGCTGGCCTCGAAAACGATGCTGACGGAACTGCGTCATTCACTACTGACGAGAGCACCTGCATTGCAGAACGCTTGGTTGATGTGATCGGAGTAGATGCTTTTGTCGAGGAAGAAATTACCACTACTGATCTCGCCGAAAACGAAGACATCCAGATGCCTCCCGTGAACGAGGATCAACGCGAAGAGCTGCGCTCAATGTTGTTTGATGGTGACTGTGCTGACTTGTCAGAAAAAATCGCTGATTCATTCTCTGGCTCACTAGGTGCTGGCGCTACCGAAGAGAGCATTAAGTGTCTTGCTGACACCATCATTGAGGGCGAAGAAATGCAGAGCTACATAGTTGATGGACTGCTTGGAATTGATACAAGTGCTGCCCAAGAAGATCTGTCAGGCATCGTTATGTCCGCCGCCACTGATTGCGGCATTGATGGGCTCGGCGGCTGAAAGTCAGCGAAACTCGACCACACCATTTGAGGCAATTTTCGCCCCGGCACAACTTGCCTCGAATACATTCCCCGCACTACCAATTGAAAAGACATCCACATTGATGTCATTGTCGAGCATCGCCGGAGCCGCAAACCGGGCAGCGACCCGTTTCAAGGCGCGACCATCACTTGCTGCATTCGCACAGATCGCAAACGTGCAGAGCCCGTGCAGAAAAGGCGCGGCTGCGCCGCTACGTGCAGCTGACTCAGCATCAAAATGATGATCTGCCCAATCTCCAGAGACGGCAGCGTAATCCCTGGCCATCCTGGAGCTAATCGGAACCACGACTCCGCGCAGATGGTTGGCGCGCGCATCTTCGGGGAATAGATGATCTGGGGCAGCATCGCCTACCGCTTCGAGTTGCACGCCGCCAAGGAATAGAGACCACCATTGTTCAGCCACCACTTGCCCATCAATCTGGTGTTCGATGCGTTGCGTTACCACGGCGCCAGCGCGATTTGGTCTCACACCGGTGAGCTGCGAAGTGGTATCCAGCCACTGCCCTGGCTGCAACGGAGAGTGCAGGCGAATCTCGTGCTCACCGTGCACCCTTGCCCCTGCTGCATTCATCACCTCGGGTGGAATGGCTCCGAATGCATCCCACTGCACCGCCCAAGCAAGCATCGCCAAATAGCTGATGGGCACCTCTTTTGTCGGTTGGATCCCGACCACATCACAAAACGCTTCAATTCGAAACTTGTTGAGCTCTGACTTGTACGGTCCGTGGATTTTGTGAAGGGCTAGTTGGGTCACCTGCCAACTTTATGCTCTACGAAAATTCCTCACCCCATACCCAAGCAACATGCACAAAAACGCAAAAAGGGCCACGGGCGTCGCATTGCCTCCAGTTGCCGGAAGTTCCTCGATGCTCTTCCCAACCACCACTGCGCCTACCGAACCCGAATACATTCGGCCGATCTCATCGTTGATTTGATATTCAATTTCCGGAACATCACCCATGGGCGCATTAGAGAACGCGCGGAACATGATTTGGCCAGATTCAGGATCAATGAAATACGTACCGTAACCAGGAACCACGACTGAGTCCCTGCCACAAACCCCAGTCCGTGGATGAACTATACAAAGTGACTCTGGCAATAGAGATGGCGCGTTCTTAGGCGAGATGATCAACCCACCGTCACCTTCAATCTCGGAGAATTCACCAGTTGCTTCGGGCTCAACTTCAATAACCTCTGAACCTGGAGTAGCGACTGGTGGCTCGCTAACCGAAATAGCTAGTGAAGTATGCACGACTTGACCTAGTTCATCGGCAACTTGATACGAGACGGTGGTTGCGACTCCGAAGAAATTGCGATCGGGACGGAATGAGACCGTTCCATCACTACGCACCGTGTAGGTGCCTTCACCGGGCACAATCAGATTGCGTTTGGTGCAGTTTGGTGCAGTTTCAACTGGATCGAGTCCACACAAGAAGACGGAATTCAAATCCCAGGACACATCAGGGTCATGTTCATCATTGCCCAGGATTGACACACTCGTTGCTCTATTCCACGGTGTGGACTTCCGGTCTGGATTTGCCGAAGGCGGACCGATGATGGCGGGCGTGAGGGTCGCGCTGGCTACCTGTCCTACAGCATCAGTGATGATGTACGTGACTGGAGTTTGCTGCCCTTGGATCGCATTTGGGTTGGCTGTGAATGTCGCACGACCAGTTACCTGATCTATTGACCACGTTCCCTCGCCCTCAATTGCGAACATGGTCTTGCACACCATGTCACTTGGGTCAATTATGCAAGGCCCACCTGCGACCGCACCAATGATTATTCCTTCCCCTGATCCAAGTTCGGAAGTAACTGAACTAAAAGTGACAGCTTGTCCTGGGAGCAGCGGTTTTGATTCAGCTTCAGCCTCGGGCGCGGATGGATGATCAACTGAAATTGAAATGGTTCCTGAATCTGATTGGCCTGCCGAATCCATTACGACATATCTGATTGTTGAGGCGTTTCCCGCAAACGACGGCAGTGGATCAAAAGTGACAGTGCCATCGGCATTCACCGTATAGGTACCCTCACCAGGAATAGTCAAAGAAGTTGAAGAACAAGACGCATCAGCGGTCGACACCGTACAAATCCGAACCGACGAAGGATCCAAAGTCGCAGGCGAATCCGCAGCATCATTATCCAAAACATCAATCACCTGATCAGTGTTATAAGCACCACTAGACGAATCATCAACAATGGTTGGTGGCCCAACCACAGAAGTAGTTACGGATGAAGTGATCACTCTCGCAAGTGAATCAGCGACGACATAATTGAGCTGCTGAGCAGACCCAGCAAAACCAGGCTCAGGCTGAAAACTCACAATTCCTGTCGTGGTGTCCACAGTGTAAGTACCCTCACCCACCACAACCAGTGATGTAGCCGTACAGTTAGGCGATACCTGCCCCGTTCCACACAACCGCACGGTAGTGGCCACAAGTGAAACACCAGCCGGTGAAGTGTCATTACCCAAAGGATCAATGGTTTGTAGCGCCCCAGAAATTCCCTCGGAAGTATCTGATCTCGCTACCGAAGGCTCTGGATAAGCCACCTGCGCATTTATAACTGCCGAACTTTGCTGCCCAAAACTGTCCTCAACGACATATTTGATTGTTGAGGCGTCACCCGCAAACGACGGCAATGGATTAAACGTCACACTGCCATCAACATTCACTGTGTAGGTACCCTCACCAGGAATAGTCAAAGACGTAGAAGTACAAGACACATCCGCAGTCGACACCGCACAAATCCGAACCGACGAAGGATCCAAAGTCGCAGGCGAATCCGCAGCATCATTATCCAAAACATCAATCACCTGATCAGTGTTATAAGCACCACTAGACAAATCATCATTTAGCACTGGAAGTCCCGCCACCGAGACGGTGAGCGTTGCCTCTGCAGATTGACCAACAACGTCGTATACGCGATACGTATGTGATGCAGTCCCAGTGAAGCCAGAAACGGGGTCAAATGTAACCGTGCCATCCACATTTACCGTGTAGGTGCCTTCACCCGCGACAGTAAGGGTACGAACACATGAAGCTCCCGAAACGATGCAGGTTTGAGTTGGATCCAGAGTTGCTCCCCCACCAGAGCCATTAAGAGTGATGCTCTGATTTGTGTCCGTCGGGCCATTGGATTCTTTTGGCAAAGCTGATGGACCGGAAGGAGTGCTTACAGTTACCGTCAAAGTCGCCGAATCCACTCCACCCAGCGCATCTGCGATCTGGTAATCAATGGAAGTGTCACCTGTAAAGGTTGAAAGTGGAGTAAACGTTATTTCTCCGCTGGTTGGATGGCGACTGAACGTTCCTTTGCCAGCAATCTCCACAGAACTTGCTGTGCAGTTCGGTGGCGTCTCTCCGGAGGCGCAGAGTTTCAATGTTGAAGCTGAAAGTGTTGTGGACGCGGCAGCAGAATCATTCAGCACAACGTTTGAGGTGACAGCGGTGTTGTATGGAGTTGTTGTCGAATCATTCTGTGCAGTTGGCGCAGCCACAACTTCAAGCGAGATGGTGGAAGTTGATTGCTGTCCACCTGAATCTTCAATCCGATAGGTGATCTGTGATGCGACCCCAATGAAGGATGGCAATGGATCAAAGGTGATTGTCCCATTCCCATTCACCGTGTACGTTCCCTCACCACTTACCGTCAGCGAATTCACGCATGAAGCCCCTGAAACGATGCAGGTTCGCGCTGCGTCCATAGAGCCTTGGGAAGTCGCGGGCGTCACTGTCTGATTTGCGTTCTGGGTTGCAGTGCCACTTAGAGGAACAGCCGCTGGTGGCGTTGGCGACAAAAGCTGAACCAGATAATCCTCAACCTCACCAGAGTCCACTGGTCCAGTTGGCGACGATGCACCTGATCCGTAAGCGGCGCGAAGACGTAAGCCAGTTGACGTAACCGCTGATGCACCAGACGGCCACTGTGCTGCAGTCCAATTCAATGTTGCCGAAGTTGCACCAATTGCAAATGAGGTGCATGCTCGCTCATTGGGACTCGATGTCGAATAAACACCATTGGCATTCATGTCCAAGTAGCCACAGACTTGACCTGCCTGCGAAGCCCCCGAGATTGGGACAGTTAGAGAGTAGTCACGTTCAATTGTTGCTGCCGTCGGCGAACCAGATATCGCGTCATCATTGTCTGAAGATGCAGCCGCACCAGAGATTGGCGAAGATGTGATGGCGCTCGTTGATGAGTTAAGGGTCGCAGCAGCTTCTGCGCTAACGGTAGCGCTGCCCATCATCAAGTCACCGATCACATGCGAAGCGGCCGACGATTCGTCATAGGAACTTGGGCCGTCACCCATATCTTCGCTGTACGAAAAGGTTGCGTTGAGGCGCTCTTGGGCGAACATCAACATGTCGCTATTGCTATACGAGCAAGTGCTTCCTTGTCGTGACAAGAGGACGGTCTTACTAAATGTAATGACGCTGACGGTCCCAGTGACCTGAACAGAGCCGCTTGAGTGATTGCTTTCAACAAACGGTGCAGTGCTCGTATTGCGACCTGAGATTGCCGACCCCGAAACTGTGATGCCGCCAGAAATTTTTGAAATGGTTGCACCAGCTGGTGACGTACTCGAAAGCGTCAGCGTTCCCTGAATCGCAAGTTTGCAGTTCGCCTCCATCCGCCCGCCAAAGTCGTGAATATGAAAGACAGGATTACGAACTGGTCGTGAAAACGTGAAGGTAACTGATCCCTTGTTGCAACCCGATGTACTTGCGCCCGCACCAGGGTAAGAACAACCAGAACCCGATGTGTACCACTGCAGACCCCGTTGTGTCCGAACATCAGGAGTGTAAGTGGTGAAATCGGTAGACCAATCGCGACCACTGTTCATGGTTGAGCTTGGTTCTAGCGTTAGATCACTTCCTGAAACAGAAATTGTTGTCGTTAAGCCTGAGTAACCAGTTTGTACTGGCGACGAAACTGTTCCACCGGCCTGGTAGGCCCGAGCCTCTATTCCCACACTTGCAACAAACAAGATGAGCATCAGTGACGCAATTGAAACACGCTTACTTGCGTAGCAAAACGAGGGCTGATTGCGCACAGCTTTAAAATTAAAGTTTCATCCAACCTCAATAGCCATGGCATGTGCAGTAAAAATAATTTTACTTTTGAATCGTAATTCTTTAGAGATCAGCTGCTACGAAGTTTGTTTTCAACAAACTGTTGAAACTCTTCTTTTGTGACTTTCATATCACCAAGTAATTCGTTGTAGAACGGTGCATAGTTAGCGAGCATGACCCGAAAAACCTGACGATCAAACGTTTCTCCTGAAGCGAGTTTGGATTCAATCTCCTCGAAACATTCCTTCCACAAAATTGCGCGCTGGTAGCTAATTGTCTGGAGCCTTTGCCTAAGACGATCATTCTCGACGGCAGTGGCAAGAATTTGCATTCGAAACATTTGAATGCGTATCTCGGCGGGAGACGTTGGAAAAGGGACCGCCTTTGCTATGTCGCTCATAGTGATGACCGGCCGTTGTCGAATTTGGTCCATGAAGTTTTCAACTGCCCGCAGGGTGATTTCCTCGTACATATCCCCCAAAACTCTTGCAAGCAGACCATCTCGATCGCCGAAATACCGATAGATGTTGGTGATTGAGCAATGCGCGTTACGAGCCACTGACGCGACCCGAAGACCGAGAATGCCGCGCTCGGCGAGTTCCCCGCGGGCGCTTTCGAGGATCAGTTTTTCGGATGTGGTCTCACTGAGCATTGCCCGATTTTAAATGACTACTATTTGTTTTAGGAAGAAAATTTTTACTAGTTCCAAAGCTGTCTGACTAGGTGATTGTTCCTAGCTGCAGCCCAATCAAGGTAGGTTCTGCATCCATGTTGCGCACACATTTCCGTAAACCCGTAATCATCTTGTCGGCAGCCCTGCTCCTGATGCCCGCCTGCAGCGACAGCGAAGCAACCTCCGACACCACCACGACAACCGTTGCCAAGCCAGAAGCCACCACGGTTGAAGAAACTCTCGCACTAGGGCGCCCAGTGGTTCTCGCACATGCATCGGGTGAAAATATTCATCCACATTCCACTCCATTCGGTTATGCCGATGCCGTCACCCAA
>JBIIRE010000059.1:0-9755 GCA_044341655.1 Ilumatobacteraceae bacterium
TCAAGGACGCGCTCAGGGAAATGAACCTGGAGGACGCGACCGTCTACTCGACGATGCTCATGCAGTTGATCAAGCAGGAGCTTTTGCTCTCGTGATCGAGGGCGTACCCAGCGATCTCGCCGGCGAAATCACCCGTAAAGTTTCGATTCCGACGATCGGTATCGGCGCGGGCCTTGAATGTGACGGCCAAGTTTTAGTGCTTCACGATCTTCTTGGAATCACCAAACGTGACTTCACATTCGCCAAGAAATACGCGAACCTACACGCCACGGTCACCGAAGCGATCGAAACTTATGCAGCTGAGGTCCGCAACGGCGAGTGGCCCGATTCGGCTCACAGTTACAAATAATGAATCTGCTTGAAAGCCCCGCGGCCATGTCCGAATGGGCGGCGCGGGAAAAAGCTGCTGGAAAGACAATTGGTTTCGTGCCGACTATGGGTGCGCTTCATCGCGGGCACGAAGCCCTCATCCTGCGTGCGACAGAGTTATCTGACTCTGTGGTGGTCTCGATATTTGTCAATCGACTTCAATTCAACGTTGCTTCCGATTACGACAAATATCCACGCCCGATTGAACAAGATCTCCAGATTTGTCAAAGACTCGGCGTGGCTGCGGTGTATGCGCCGACCAACGACTCGATGTATCCCGACGATTTTGACACCGTTGTTTCCCCCGGAGAGTTGGCCAAACCTATGGAAGGCTCAGCGCGACCTGGTCACTTCATTGGCATGGCGACCGTGGTCGCGAAGCTCTTCAACGCCACCAAGGCAGATGTCGCCATCTTTGGCGAAAAGGACTATCAGCAACTGGCAATTGTGCGGTCCATGGTTACAGATCTAAATATGGGCATCGAGATAGTTGGTTATCCAACTGTTCGCGAATCAGATGGTCTCGCATTGAGTAGTCGCAATCAACGGCTAGCACCGAACCATCGGCTGGCTGCAGGAGTCATCCCAACAGCGTTGCAAGCAGCCAAAGACCGATTCGAACTCGGAGAACGGGACTCGGGGATTCTTATCGAGGCGGTAAACACAATCATCTGCCGCGAGGACTCAGCGCGTATTGATTATGTGGAGATTGCTGATGTCCGCTCGCTGCAGTCAGTAGTTGACATTAAGAAAGAGTGCGTGTTGGCAGTTGCTGTGTTCTTTGGCGACGTTCGCCTCATTGACAACATACTTTTGGAGCCCTAACGGTGAAGTTTTTCGTCGCTTTGGCGCGCCCGCAGGCGAACAGAATAAACCGAATCCCCTGACAGCACTCCCGACCGCCCAAGCATTCGACCAAACTGCCAATTCGATAAACCGAGTTCCGGTTTGTCCAGAGCAAATTGACCGTCAACCCAACGCGTGAAACCATTACCGACAAATGGCGCATTACATTTCTGCCACACCTCACCATGTTCTTGGTCATCGTTCGACAGCAGCGAAACAATGAAATGTGGCGCGTAGCGATTGAATAATTCCACTGCATCGGAAATTGTTTCGACAGAAACAATGCATAACTCGGGGTTTGACTCCCATTCCCATTCGGTGGCGAGATCTGATTCTGTGCTTCGTTCAACCCGTACAGATGCGTTCTCTAATGCAGTCATCAATTCGGGCTCATCCCCAACCAGATGCACCAGCCCTGATTCGCCCCTGGCCTTAGCGGCTTCGGCAATCGCTTCTGCAACAAGATGATTCAGCTCAGCGTCTCTCAGTTTGGGCAGACACAAAACATTCAAGGTATTACAAACTTTGCGATCGAGCGACCAGCGCACACAGCTTTGAATCCAGTTCGAATCAGCGGTAGGCCGCACAATCATCCACGCTCCACCTGTTCCGTGAAGACTCACAGGAACACCAGACTGCCGAGCTATGGCTCCAAGCTGAGCTACTGCAGAACCACTACCTCGTGCGACTGCCAGTGCAAGTCTCGAATCTCCGAACAGGGCCCAACCAGCGGCGTGTGCCCGTGACTCAAGGAGCACAACCGCATCACGAGGCAATCCACTTACCGCTAAGGCTGGTTGGACCGCATGTTTCATGATCGCTTGGGCTGTGCGTAGCGCATCACTGCCAATCCGAAACACCACTGAGTTACCAGATCGCAAAACACCGGTTGCATCTGCGAACACATTGGGCCGACCCTCAAACACGAAAGCAACAACACCTAATGGTGCACGTATCGCTTCTACTGAAAGCCCAGACCTATCGACTGATAGTTCAATAGCGCCAATTGAAGATTCGGTCTGCGCCCACATTCTCAGTCCCGCAATCATGTCCGCGCGCATAGTTTCTGATAATTCAAGTCTCGTTGTGGAACGCCCGCGATTTTTGGCGTCTACCAAGTCAGCCATGTTCGCTTCAGCGATTGGGGAGAACGACTCATCCTCTTCCAACAATTTTGCGAAGGTTTTGAAGAATACCGTTACTGCATCTTGAGGTATGGACTGCAATTGGGCAAAAGCGTTTGTGGCTTCAGATACAGCAACAAACGCAAGTGATGCTTCTGCAGCGGGTATGTGAAGGATTTCTCCTGTTTCAGCAATACCCGCAAGCGCATCACCGGGCTGAAACCGAGATGCGAGATCTGCAGATACTGCAATGATTCGCGACCCAACCAAAATGCGATCACCAGCAACAAGTTTCTGATCAGGCTGAGTACCCATCCTCCTAGTGTGGTCGCTTGTCGGGGCATTAACCTCAATTTCATGCCGTCACAGTTATATTTCCGCCAATTACTGTCCGGGCAAGACTTCGCCCGCGAGGATCCATTTGCTCAACAGATGGTGAATTTTGTCTATCTGATTGGAGATCGTGAGGTAGGAAAATGTGTGGTTATTGATCCGGCCTATGCGGTTCTCGAGATTGACGACATTGCTCAAGCCGATGGAATGACCATCACGGATGTCTTAGGGACCCACTTCCACGCCGATCATATTGGAGGCAGAATCGGCAACTTTGAAATTGAAGGGGTTGCGGGGTTGCTTAGCCGTCGCAATGTGAAACTTCATATCCAGCGACCCGAATCTGAATGGGTACTCAAGTCCTCTGGGCTCAGCGATAGCGATCTGGTGCTGCATGATTCTGGAGACATCTTTGAAATTGGTAACGTGCCGATCCAGATGCTCCATACACCTGGCCATACTCCAGGAAGTCAATGCTTCGTTGTCGACGGAGCCTGCGTGAGCGGTGACACATTGTTTCTCGATGGGTGTGGTCGTACCGATTTCCCCGGCTCAAATCCATCGGACATGTACGACAGCCTGCACAAACTTGCTTCATTGCCAGATCAGACAATTCTCTTTCCGGGACATCGTTACTCCGCAGCGCCGTATGCGCAGATGGAAGAGATTAAGAAGCACAACTACGTTTACCAGCCGCGGGATAAACAGTCCTGGCTTAATATTTTTGGCTAATCAGTAATCTGCACAACCGCTTCAGCAAACACCCGCGTGTGTCTTTGGACATCGTCTTCGGTGTGGAACGGTGACATCAGAGCCATGTTGTGGAATGGCGTAAGAAGCACTCCCCGATTCAGAGCGAAAAGATGCAAGTAAGGCTCAAGTAGGGCATCCCCGGAGGCCGCGGCTTCCGCTCCATTTTTTGGCGGCGGACAAAACCAATATTCGGCACGACCACCGAGCTGTTGGACATGCCATGGGAGAGACACTGCCTCGTAACTGCTCCGTACACCATTGGTCCAACTCTGCGCTAGCGGAATACTTTTAGCGAAGTCTTGATCACGCAACGATGAAGACAGCGTGGCACGAATAGCCGCCATTGCAAGCGCGCTACCTGTCAACGTTCCGCCAATTCCTGATACATCAATTTCGTGACCATGTATATCGCTTTCAACGAGTGTGGCTATTTCTTGAGTCATTCCGTAGGCGGCTGCAGGGATACCGCCAGCAATTGGTTTTCCGATCACGAAAAGATCAGGCTCCAATTTCCAGGCCTTTGTTGCTCCCCCAGGGCCAACACAAATTGTGTGGGTCTCATCAATGGCAAGCAGAACACCGTGTTTACGTGTGATTTCTCGAACGCCTTCGTGGTAGCCAGGATCGGGCAAGACGATCCCAATGTTGGTCAACGCAGGCTCCATCAAGAGCACGGCAACATCGCCAAAGGCCAGGGTTCGATCGAGTTCATCCAAGTCATTAAACGGAACGACTCGTGTTGTGAGAGCTGGATCAACTTGCGGGCCGATAGCCCCAGGTCTATTCAACGTTTCACCGCGAGGACCACGAATCACCAGCGTCTCATCGACTGTGCCGTGGTAACACCAGTCAATAACAGCGATCTTTGGCCGCTTCGTAACGTGTCGTGCAATTCGCAAGATGAACCGATTCGCATCGGTAGCGGTCATTGCCAACTGCCACTTTGCTAAGCCGAATCTTGAGGCGAGTTCATCCGCAACCCATGCTGCATCTTCTGAAGGCAACATCGTGGTGAGTCCACGCTTGGTTTGTCGTCGGACCGCTTTAGTGACTGCACTAATCGAGTGGCCGGTCATTGCGCCCGTATCCCCCATGCAGAAGTCGACATATTCATGGCCATCAACATCGATGCAACGCGCACGCTCCGCTTTATCAATGAACAACGGAAATGCCCCTGGCCACCGCGTCATCCACGGCATTGGAACAGACGCCAAGAAGTGCGTAGCGCTTGCCTTAGCCAAACGCGCGGAGTTGGGATTTCTTTTCTTGAACAACTCTTCTTCTGCTTCGAAACCGTCAGCGAGACGCGTGCGATCTATTTTGCGAGCGGCAACCATGCCAGCCGAGGCTATTTGAATCCGCGCGATCATTGGTGCTCCCTGTTGTAGGTCTTGAACAGTTTGTAAACTATTGCCGTGACCCAATTGCGTATCTCTGGCAAGCGCCTTCAGGAGCGTATTCACGCCCTTGCTGCCATAGGCAACACGGGCGATGGGGGCTGTTGCCGACTCGCGCTTACAGATGAAGACAAAGAGGGTCGCGATCTAGTCGTTAATTGGATGAATGATCTTGGACTGGTAGTTGAGATCGATGCCATCGGCAATGTATTTGGCACCTGGAAAGTTGGTGCTGGTGCGCCAGTGATGACCGGCTCCCACATTGACACCGTGCGCACTGGTGGCATCTACGACGGGAATCTCGGAGTGATTGCAGGGCTCGAGGTAATTGAGACTCTTCAAAGTGCCGGGGTGGAACCACAGCGACCAATCACCGTTGCGGTCTTTACCGATGAAGAAGGCGCGCGTTTTGCACCCGACATGCTTGGCTCGCTCGTATATGTCGGTGGTCTCGGATTAGAAGCTGCACTCGACACCAAAGCCATAGACGGCCCGCGTCTTGGTGACGAACTTGAGCGAATTGGATATGCGGGATCGCTTCCGTGCCCAGGAGCCACTCCACATGCGTTCATCGAGTACCACATTGAACAAGGGCCGGTACTGGAAGTTGAAAACCAACAAATCGGTGTCGTTACTGGTGTCCAAGGAATCTCTTGGCAGGAGATTGTGATCAATGGTCAGAGCAATCATGCAGGCACAACCCCGATGTCAATGCGCCACGATCCAGCGTATGCAGCATCAATGATTGGCGTTTTCCTGCGAGAACTTGCGAGCAGTATGGGCGACAATCAGGTTTGCACTGTTGGTCGGATCGAACTAGTCCCCAACCTAATTAACGTTGTTCCAAAGTCAGCAACAGTCACAGTCGACATTCGAAATACAGATGAAGAATTACTTCAACACGCAGAAAGCACGTTTCTGGATTTTCTTAATCGTCTTGCATCAACCGAAGGTGTCCAGATCTCCACTCGCCGATTAGCGCGATTTGAACCTGTTGTTTTTGATGATGGAGTACTTGACCTTATTGAGCGAGAATCCGCCGCACTTGGAGCCACATCCATGCGGCTACCCTCAGGTGCTGGGCATGATGCCCAAATGCTGGCCCGCATCTGCCCCACAGGAATGATCTTCACTCAGTCACACAAAGGCCTCTCACACAACCCTGCCGAGCACACCGATGCAGATCTTCTTGAGCTAGGTGCCAACGTGCTTCTTGCGACCATGTTGGCGCTGGCAAATGACGAACACTTGAACTGAGGAAACATGACCCGTGAAATCACCGTGGCCGCTGCCCAATTAGGCCCCATTCAACGCACGGACTCACGCGAGTCTGCAGTGGCGAGAATGGTTCACCTCCTAAGGGAAGCCTCTCGTAATGGTGTTGAGCTCGTGGTGTTTCCCGAACTCGCGCTCACTACGTTTTTTCCCCGATGGTTCGTCGAAAATATCTCTGAGGCCGACCATTGGTACGAAACCGAGATGCCTTCATCCGTGACCCAACCGATATTTGATGTGGCACGCGAACTCAAAATCGGCTTTTGCCTCGGCTACGCCGAATTAACGGCACCCGATGCGAAAGGAATACGCCATCGCTTCAACACACAGATCCTTGTCGACCGCGAAGGAAAGATCGTTGGCAAGTACCACAAGGTGCATATTCCTGGTCATGAGCATCATGAACCGGATCGCCCCTTCCAGCACGCTGAGCGCTACTACTTCGAACCCGGACCAGAAGGTTTCGATGTCTGGAAAGCCTTCGGGGGTCGCTTTGGAATGATGATCTGCAATGACCGCCGCTGGCCTGAGTCTTATCGTTTGATGGGATTAAAGGGTGTGGAAATGATTTTGTGTGGCTACAACACACCGATTCATTACGTGCCAGATCCAAGCCAAGACATCCTGCAGGGATTCCACAACTCATTAGTCATGCAATCTGGCGCATACCAGAACGGCACATGGGTTATAGGCGTTGCTAAAGCAGGTGTGGAGGAAGGCGTAGAGCTTCTTGGACAGTCCTGCATCGTTGCCCCATCGGGTCAAATTGTTGCCCAAGCTTTAACCACCGATGATGAGCTCGTGATTGCCCGCTGCGACCTTGACTGGTGCAAACGGTACAAAGACACTCTCTTTGATTTTGACAAGTACCGCCGCCCTGAGGTTTACGGGCCCATAACCGGCCAGCGCGGGGCGATCCTGGACTAAATCCGGCCCGGGTGTTCCCTTCTTGGGTGCTCCTTTGACAAACTGTAAAGGTGAGCCAAGAGATCTACGCCAGCGACGGCAAGCCCCGTATAAACATGTCCGTTAATGGACGTGCTGTTTCGGTGTCTACGGGTCACCCCCATTTGCTCGCGGCCCTGCGCGAAGAACTGGGCGTAACCTCACCCAAAGACGGTTGTTCACCGATGGGACAGTGTGGCTGTTGCACGGTTCAAATTGATGGCAAAGCCATCGTGTCTTGCACTCAGCCCCTAGAAAAATGTGAGGGCGCTTCCATCACCACTCTTGAAGGCTGGGAGGAAAGTGATCGTGATTGTTACGCGTCCGCATTTGCGGCTTGTGGTGGACTCCAATGTGGTTTCTGCATTCCTGGAATCCTCGTACGTGCCAAGTCGCAAATTGATAAGAAGGGCGAAAATCTCACACGCGATGAAATGAAGCGGCACCTTGGAGCACACCTTTGTCGCTGCACTGGGTACAGCAAGATTCTTGATGCGATTGAATCGATTGCCAAAGGATCGATTCCAGAATCCGAAAAGCTCGCGGGCCTTGGTTCTCGAGGTGTGAAATATGAAGCCAAAGAGCTGGCGCTTGGTGACCGTGGATATGTAGATGACATCCGTGTGCCTGGCTTGCTACACGCCGCGCTTCGTTTTACGGATCACACAAGAGCAGATATTGAAGCAATTGACTCAACTGCTGCTAAAGAAATGTCAGGTGTGGTTGCTTGCTTTACCGCAGCCGATATCCCCGGAGAACTCAAAGTCGGAATCATCTATAAGGACTGGCCAATCATGATTCCGGTCGGTGGCCGAACTTCATATGCCGGCGATGTTCTCGCCGTCATCGTGGCCGACACAAAGGAACGAGCACGAGCTGCTGCCGAGGCAGTCGACATCACTTATCGGGTCCACGCCCCTATTACCGACCCAGAACTAGCAATCAATAGCAACGAGATCGCGGTATGGGGCACTGACTCCAATGTTCTTTCTGTAAGCAGCTACGCCCGGGGCGATGTTCAAGCGGCAATCGCAGCCAGCCCGAATGTGGTAAGTGAAACATTCCAGACTCAAAGAATTGAACACGCATTTCTAGAACCAGAATCAACGCTGGCGGTTCCAAGCACCATTGATGGTCGCCGTCATTTGCATGTTTATTCAGGAGGTCAAGGCATCTGGGATGACCGCAATGACATTGCGGCGATGCTGGCATTACCGAATGACCAAGTGACTGTTGAACTCATCACCAATGGTGGCGCATTTGGCGGCAAAGAGGACATGAGCAATCAGGCTCACGCATCACTCGCTGCATGGATACTTGACCGTCCAGTGAAATGCACCCTTTCACGCGATGAAAGTTTCCGTATGCATGCCAAACGACACCCGGTGACCATGCACTACACAGCCGCCTGTGATGCGACTGGCAAACTTACAGCTCTGCACGTGCGTGCGATCGGTGACAGCGGTGCATATGCAAGTGTCGGGATGAAAGTCATGGAACGCATGGCTGGACACGCAAGTGGTCCATACAGAGTTCCCAACATCGATGTCGAGTCAATCGCTGCTCGGACCAACAATCCTGTTTGTGGAGCATTCCGTGGATTCGGAGCCAACCAGGCTCAATTTGCAATGGAGGGCGTGCTCGACCGTCTTGCGGAAAAGGTTGGTATCAGTGGTTGGGAAATTCGTAAACGCAATGTGATCCAACCTGGTGAAATCTGGGGCCCGGGACAACGCATGGATGACGGTTGTCTGGGTGCAGAACAATGCCTCGACGCCGTGCGCGACGATTACGAACGCGCTCGACGGGATGGCTTCGCTGTAGGTGTTGGGCTTGGGCTTAAAAACAGTGGGCTCGGCAACGGGTTCAAAGAAATCACTAAAGCAGTTGTCAGGTTTCGGTCCGATGGACGCGTTGAGGTGCGTCACGGATGGACCGAGATGGGTCAGGGAATCAACACAGTTGCTGCACAGGTCGTGATTGAAGAGCTGGGGGTTGACCCCGCCCTGATTGATGTAATTGTCGATACCACCCGCGAATTAGGTCTCGGTCAAACAACAGGCTCTAGAGGAACATTGATGGGGGCAGGAGCAGTCAAGGCTGCATGTGACGCTGCCCGACAAGCCAACTGCAGCAAAGATGTGGACCACATCGGCGAGTATCGAGTTGATTGGACCACAAAACTCGGAGATCCTGGTGTCGACGAGCCCATTATTCACTCAACGTTTGGTTACGCTGCACAACTCGCAATCGCGGATCGCAGCACTGGCGAGATTGTTCGGGTAATTGCCGCGCACGATGTTGGCAGAGCAGTCAATCCACTTTTGTGCGAGGGTCAAATTGAGGGTTCAGTCCACATGGGTCTTGGCTATGCGCTGACTGAAGACTTCCCACATGATTCCGCCACGGGTTTTCCAACTGCCAAGAATCTTCGCGCCCTGGGTATTTTGCGACCAAAGGACATCCCAGATATCGAAGTCCGACTCATTGAGGCGCCCCAACCCAACTCCCCTTACGGAATCAAAGGTGTGGGTGAGATTGGTCTCGTACCAACTTCCGGCGCCGTAGCTGCTGCGCTGCACGACGTGGATGGTGTTTGGCGGAACCGTCTTCCGATGCGCAAGGACTCCAGCGATGACTGACACCACTCCTGGACTCGTTTGCGGTCATCACCACCTTTACTCATCCTTAGCGCGAGGGATGCCCGCACCGC
>JBIIRE010000060.1:0-9661 GCA_044341655.1 Ilumatobacteraceae bacterium
CGACAGATTGTTCGGTTGATTCGGATTATCAAACCAGATGTTGTTCTCACGCATGATCCATGGAAGCAGTACCGACTCCATCCCGATCACCGCAATGCGGG
Organism: Ilumatobacteraceae bacterium; assembly: GCA_044341655.1. Taxonomy (GTDB): domain Bacteria; phylum Actinomycetota; class Acidimicrobiia; order Acidimicrobiales; family Ilumatobacteraceae; genus CAIYHK01. The sequence goes on from JBIIRE010000060.1 coordinate 102, forward strand.
ACAGGCCGTGTGTGACGCGGTAGTGGCCGCGCGTGACCCACATTTCTTGAAAGATCTTGGAATCGCCCACCACCGGCCACAGACTCTGCTCATGTGGGAGGCGCAGGTCGTTCATCACGTTGAAGATGTGACCAATTGGGTGGAAGTCAAGCTACGCGCGCTAGAGGCTCATGCCAGTCAGTTTGAGTCAACGATGAAAGTTGCCCCGGGGGCCGAAACAACGGCCCTTGATGGTTTCCGTAATCGCATTCGTGGCCGCCTGAGCGAACTCGGGGAACCGCAAGGTTTTGGCGCGGCTGAGGTGTTCTCGCGCATTAGCGATCTCTGAGCGCAGTTCGAACTCTCCTGGAAATTCAAACGGGAGGCCCGAAGGCCTCCCGTTCTCAAACACTCCGACCCTTTCGGGTTGGGCTTGCTACTTCTTAGCTGCGCGCTTCTTGGAAGAACGACGCTTTGCTGCCTTCTTTGCAGGAGCAGCTTTTTTAGCGGCTTTCTTCTTTGCGGGAGCTTTCTTAGCTGCCTTCTTCTTTGCAGGTGCCTTCTTCTTTGCAGGTGCCTTCTTCGCTGCAGCCTTCTTGGCTGGCTTGCGCTTGGCTGCCTTCTTCTTAGCAGGAGCCTTCTTGGCTGCTGCCTTCTTCTTTGCCGGTGCCTTCTTCGCTGCAGCCTTCTTGGCTGGCTTGCGCTTGGCTGGGCTCTTCTTTGCTGCTGCTTTTTTAGCTGCCATTTCTCTTTCCTCCTAGGTGTAAAGAGTTACTTGTTGTTGAGTACAGCTTTGAGCGTGCTGCTCGCGCTGAACTTCATTGCGGTGGAAGCAGGAACGTTGACCGTCGCACCCGTCTGCGGGTTGCGGCCAGTACGAGCCTTACGCTTCGTGGTACTGAATGATCCAAAACCTGGCCAAGCCACCTTGTCACCCTTCGATGTGGTCTTCACGACCAGATCGAAAAATGCTCCGATAGTGCGCTCGGCATCAGCCTTGGTAACACCAGCTTCATTCGCAACCGCTTCTATGAGCTCTGCTTTGGTCATTATTCTTCTTCCTCCTTGGATGAATCGGAGTGTTAATCCGTCCTCTATCTGACTAGGCACAAATGACAATTTCAAGCATTTCCGCACACTCGGACCTTCAAGACGGCATTACCAGCATGATTTTTCGTGCTCTGAATCGTGCTTGTTTGCGTTGCTGATCGACTTCAATCACGGCGATGCATCCACTTCATTCGCGCCAATGCACAACGCGGTGAATTCAACTGTTGACGACTCAGAAATATGCACAAAGCACAGTCAAAAGACTTGCCAGGCCAAGGCAAGCGACCTCGGGAAACCCACATAAACAAAGGGTTTAATCCGCTACCCCTCTATCACAGGCACACGCTGGTGTGACCAACGTCAAAGCCTCACGTAGACGTGCATTCCGGCCACTTTGCATTCAGTCAGACCCAATTCACAACGTGATTTCTCGCCACTTCGCAAGCAGAGATGAACGCCGTCATGCGCAGCTTCGAGTCAGTGAAATTGGCGGCCAAAAAAATTTCTAAAAAAATCCAAAAAATCTCCGTCAAGGACCCTCAAAATGCAAAAACGGATCAAGCCGGACACAAACTCTTCACTTTTGGGTTACCGCAAAATCCCACGTTGCGACCCCGCGTTCAGACAAGATTGAGCCGTGACCGACCTGCTTCGTGCTTCGTCCACTGACAACTTCGATCGAACTCTCGGCACGTCAAGAACACAGATCGTGCTCGACACTTCAGTGCTGGTAGCCGACCCAAATTGCCTCCATGCCTATGCCGATTCCGACATCGTCATTCCACTCATAGTGATTGAAGAACTCGATGGTTTGAAAACGCGTCCCGATGATGCGGGACGCGCCGCGCGTGCTGCATTGCGTGCAATTGAAGATCTCCGAAATTCGGCGGGGGGATCAATGGCTGCACCAGTTCCGGTTGGCACCAACGGAGGCACAGTTCGAATCGAGTTGAACGGTGTTCAAAAGCACATCCTCATTGAACATTCAATGGACCCCGATAAGCCGGACAACCGAATAATCGGAGCAGCGCTCGGCCAGGCCATTTCGGCGCCAACCACGCTGGTATCAAACGATGCCGCTTTGCGCATCAAGGCAGCGCACCTCGGCCTCACTGCGGTCACCCACTTCCCGATCGGTCGCACAATTGAGACTCGGTCCATGGGCTGGACCACCATTGAAGTCGAGCCTGGATCAATTGATGAGTTGTACGCGGCTGGAGGAATTGAAGCCGCGGGAATACCCGACGGCGCCAACCTCTTGGAAAACGAATTTGCTGTGTTGCGTTGCGGCTCACAAAGCGCGCTTTCGCGTCGCGTCGGCTCGGAACTCACACTTCTGCAGTCGGGCCAGGCCGAACCATGGGGTCTTCGGCCTCGTTCGAAAGAACAGCGATTCGCTCTTGAATTACTGATGGATCCAAGCGTGAGTGTGGTTGCTCTCGACGGCAGTGCGGGCACCGGCAAGACCGTGATGGCCATCGCCGCTGGCCTCGAGCAAGTAGTTGAGCAACGCCACTACGAACGGCTTGCGGTTTACCGGCCACTGGTTCCAGTCGGTCGCGCTGAGGTCGGCTTTCTGCCGGGAGGCCTTGACGAGAAACTGGATCCATGGATGTCAGCCATCCATGATGCAATCGTTGCCCTTACCGATCAGCGCCTAAGCCAAGACGCGCGTCGATTGATTGACGAGCTAATCGCAAGAGGTCAACTTTCGTTGGAGTCGGTGACCTTCTTGCGCGGGCGATCCCTACATCGCCAAATCGTCGTGGTGGATGAAGCCCAAAACCTCGAGCCCACAACGCTAAAGACGATCCTCACTCGAATCGGTGAAGGAACCAAAGTGATCTTCACTGGCGACACGAGCCAGATTGATGCCCCCTACCTAGGCGAATCCAATAACGCGCTTGCGGTACTCATCCAGGCATTCGCCAATCAGACATGTTTTGGCCACATCACACTCACTTCCTGTGAGCGTTCGGAAGTGGCGAGCCTTGCAGCTGAACTGCTCTGAAACAAGACTGAAACACCGCAGCTCTAGTTTGTAATTCATGAAGTCATCGGACGGCGCAACACCACCTCACATACCTACATCAAATCTGGGATATGCAGTGATCGATCTCGAGACCACGGGTCTTGATCCAAATGCTGAGCACATTCTTGAGATTGCGGTGGTGCAACTAAACGCAAGTGCCGAAATTGAGCACGAATGGTCCACCTTGGTTCGCCAACCCGTAGGGCGACACATAGGTGCGAAACAAATCCATGGCTTGAATTGGTTTTCACTACGCAGCGGAGTGTCACTCAAAGAGGCACTGCAGCACACGGCTCAACTGATCGAAGGGCGAATCATGGTTGCTCACAATGCGAAGTTTGACTACGGCTTTCTCGATGCTGCTTCGCGACGATGTGGTGTCGCACTTCCCATCAACGGTCCTTTGTGCACCCTTGATCTCGCACGTGCAACCACAAATTCGCAGTCCCGAGAAATGGCAAGCGAGCGAAGTTCCCCGGCGATGTCGAGTGGGCGCACAAGCAACAAACTCGCGGTGGTGTGTGAGCGCTATGGAGTCCCGTTTGAGTCACAGCACAGGGCCCTCCAGGATGCACGGGCTTGCGCTGAAATACTGCCGCTACTGCTTGCAGATCTTGGTCTCAGCCATGGCGCCGATTTCTTGGCCGGCAACCACCGTTAAACACCTAGCTCGTGTAGCGAGCGAGAATCGACGACGAAGTGGATTCACGCAACTTCTGCCATTTGCGCGGCGATACAACCTTGGTATCGGGCCCAAGGCGCACAAGGAGTCGACCAAGCCAATGCTCACTGGTTGCAAACAGCGTCACCCTGATCGAACCATCCTGGTTCTTTACCACCGATTCCGTTGGGTAGTTGTCAAGCATCCACGAGTCCGATGCATTGATATCGAGTGTTACCAGGGTCAGTGATTCATTTCCAGAAGTGAAGAACTTGCCCGCAGCCGCAAGTGATTTGAGTAACTTGCCGCGTTTGCCAGTGCGCTTTGCTTCTTCAATGCGGTCAATTCGGAAAGTGCGTTCGGATTTGGTCTTGGAATCGAATCCGCGCACATACCAGTGGTCATGATCGTTGAATATTTGCTCTGGCGTAATCTCGCGCTCGGTCAACTCTGCGCGTGAAGGTACGAAATAGACGATTTCTACGGACTCTTTTGCGTCGCAGGCGCTATTCATTATGGCGAGATGCTCGGGTTCGGAGATCACGACATCAATAGCTTCCATATGCGGAGCAAGCACTGTTTCAAGTTTTGCCATCAGTGAATTAGTGGCTACGGCAGAGGCTCCGCCAGGGATGAGTTGTACGGATTTAAGTGCGGTCAGCACCGCCAGACCTTCGGCAATAGTGAGTGCCGGCGCGTTCTCAATGAATCGCGGCATGCTCGCAAAAACAGTGTCCTCATCGATTATCAACTCGATGTATTGGTCAGGCGTGTACGGAGGACGGCCACAGAGAGTTGCGAGTTCGAGGTCTTTCACCAAGTGCTGTACTGACATGCCGAAGTGCTCGGCCATCTCTGTCAGTGGAACAGCGCGGCGCTCCTGCACGAGCCAAGGGAGCATAACGAGAAGCCCTTTGACGCGATCTTCAGCGGAACGAGGACCACGAGCCTTATTTGGCTTGTTCATGTCAGCGGTGTCATCCATGATCCACCCCCTTCAGCCAGTCAATGACCTCGCTACGGACTGCCGCAGGCTCTAAAACTTCAGCACGATCAACCATGCCGAGTAGCCACGAACGAAATGCCCATCGATTGGCGCATGGAACATTGAAGGTGACGTCACCATTGGGGTCACGCTTCACGATGCTGGATGGTCCGAGTTCGCGTTCCACACCAGAAGCGAGCTCTTTATTCACGCGTACGACGGCGAAGTCATCGCGGGCTTCTGGGTCTTCATTGATCACTTTTGGGTCATGAGGCAATTGATCTCGCAAAACAAACCCATCAGGGCGCACGAAAGCCCCAGGGCCGCCCACTGTGGTCGGCTTTTCTAAACGATCAAGACGGAAGCGCCGTAGTTCACCTTTGGCCGGGTCATTGGCGATCACGTACCAGTGGCCACCGCGTGCGAGTACCCCATAGGGCTGAATGGTGCGCTTCTTGCCCGCGTAAGTGATTACTAATTCTGTGCGGGTGGCTGCAGCATCTGTAACCACAGGAAGAATGGCAAGCGGAGCGTGGAGGTCAATCACCATTGAGCCAGACACTGAACTATCAGCTGAGAATCCGTCACCGGTCAACTTAACGAGCGCACCGTCTTTGAGCGACCCTTCAATACTGAGAGCACCAAGCGCAAAGCGAAGCACCGATTCTTCATCATCAGACAAATTCAGGTTCGGGAGTTCATTCTTCTTGGGATCAATGCGATACCCCATCTGCCCCGCCTGGTGGCCAGCGAGAGTGACCTTGTCAATCACAATTCCCATCGCACCAATTGACTTTTTATCGCGCTCAAATGCTTGACGCGCAGCGCCGCGTGACTCTGGATAACGCGGCTGGAGTTCGTTGCAGATGTCCTCGAGGGTCAGCCAATCCTGGGTGGTCTTGAGCAGCAAAATCAGGTTGAAAAGCCGCTCAGTTGTGTCAACGGGTTTTGGCATGGCGAGTCAGTGTAGTTGTGATTTAAACCACTTCAACACGAGATTTTGGGAAATTGCACTGGACTTCTTTGCCCCAGTGACAGATGAATTGGAGTCCCTATTTGTGGCAATTGTGGGTTCTCGAAGCTCACCCACAACACTTTCTGCAATCGTCTTGCCGAGTTCGACTCCCCACTGATCAAAACTGTTGAGATTCCAAATCGCGCCTTGAACAAACACGCGATGCTCATACAGAGCAATCAATTGACCAAGAACACGCGCCGACAATTGAGGTGCAAGAATCACATTCGTTGGCCTGTTTCCGGGATAAGCACGATGCGAATCAACTTGCCCACCTTCAGTGACGGTGGTGCCCATAGTTAAAGCCTCAATCTGGGCAACCATGTTTGCAATCAGAACTTCATGCGCTTCTTTGCTTCCAAAACTGGTCGAACGTGTCCGAGCAAAGCCGATGAAATCAACAGGCACAAATTCCGTACCTTGATGAAGGAACTGAAAGTACGCGTGCTGGCCATCAGTGCCCGCACCACCCCAGACTGGCACCGCCGATCGCATCACTTCTTTGCCGTCACGATCTACACGCTTGCCGTTGCTTTCCATTTCTAATTGCTGGAGATATGACGGGAACATCCTGAGCGCTGACGAATAAGGAACTACTGCACGCGAATGCATTGCAAAATGACGTGAGTAATAAGTGTCAAGTGCTCCAAGCAGAAACGGCGCATTCTGACTCAGTGGCGCGTTGCTGAAATGAGAATCCATGTCATGCATCCCGGCAAGCATTTCGCGGAACTCATCAGCACCAATTGCGAGCATTAGTGCGAGCCCGACTGCCGACCCGATTGAGTATCGACCACCAACCCAGTCCCACATCGGCAAGACGTTGTTCACTCCGAGGCGCATCGCTTCCCCGACGTTGGCTGTTACGGCAACAAAATGCTCATTGAGGTCAACTCCCGGGGAGCGCGTCGCAAGCAAAGTTTTAATTCGTTGGAAATTACTGATGGTCTCGGTGGTCGTAAAAGTTTTTGACACCACGATTACCAAGGTGCTCAAAGGGTCAAGCCCGCGCATCGCTGTGTCCAACAGTTCGGGGTCAATGTTGGAAACAAACCGCACCTCAAGACCGGAGGCATCAGGATTCAAATTGGTTAATGCGTCATATGCCATAGCGGGGCCAAGGTCACTACCCCCGATGCCGATGTTCACAACATGGGTGAACTGCAATCCGGTCGTCCCACGAATCTTCCCCGTGCGCACCGCCTCAGCAAAGCCAGCCATCTGGTTTAGAACTGCGTTGGCCTCAACCGATTCAGCGGATCCAAGTAGTGAATCTCGGAGCGCAACATGAAGGACCTTGCGATTCTCGGTGGTGTTTATCGCTGCACCAGCAAGCATTGAATCGCGCAACCGCGTGACTCGCGAACCAAAATCATGAACCAACGCTTCAACAAGCTCGCTTGAAATGAAGTTACGACTGAGGTCGATGTGCAGATCTGCAACATCCATGACAAAACGTTCCGGTTCAGTGACATCAGTCAACGCAGCAATGCGTGAACTCGCATCTACGCGGTCGGTATTACGCCACGAACTGTCAGCGGAGTTTCGACGCTTTCTGGTAGCAAAAGGCACTTTTTCAGCGTAGTCGTGATGTGAACGGCACCTTCTGACCTGCGAGACTCAGGACATGGAAATCATGTCGGAATTTGAAAATCCTGATACGGACCTTGACGGAGCAGAAGAAGTCCAACCGTGGTGGAAAAATCCGCTCAATCGCGTGATTCTTGGTGCAGCTCTTCTGATCGGTTTACTCGCCTTTGGCTATCGATGGGGCAACTCAAACGGAGGCGAAGAATTCAACAAAGTTGATGTGGGCTTTCTGCAGGATATGCGAGTACATCATGAACAGGCTGTAACGATGTCAATGCTCTATATCGAAAGTGCAACCAACACTGATCCACTGCTTAGAGAAATCGCGCGCGAGATCATCGTTGACCAATCAATTGACAATGGTCGCATGATCCAACTGTTGCGTATCTTTGGTGAACCAGAAGCTAATGAGACCGACATCGGAATGGCCTGGATGAGCATGTCGTCGCCACTTGAGCTGATGCCAGGTATGGCTACTGACGAAGAGCTGCGTCTACTCGCATCTGCTTCAGGCGATGAGGCTGACAATTTGTTCATTGAGTTGATGGTTGCCCACCATGAAGGTGGCATCCACATGGCCGAATACGCAATGTCAAACGCGGATAATGACGAAGTAATCAAGATGGCAACTGGAGCCGTTGCGGCTCAGCAAAGCGAAATCATCGACCTCGAAAAACAGCGCAAGTAAATCGCACCTCAGCCGGGTGCGGGAACGGTGGTTGTTGGCGTCGTACTGGGAGCCGTGCTTGAAGTAGGAGGCACACTCGTGGTCGTGGGCGGGATTGTCGTTGTTGTGGTCGTCGTTGTTGTAGACGGCACGAAGAACGGGTTGTCAAAGTTTGGAGGCGGCGTAATCTGCCCGTAATCCTCGGGCTCTTTGATGCCATCGAATACGTAGACGACATCGTTGTAATAGACCTTGGCCGGGAAGATCTCTGCGGTGTACATCGGGATACGAACACAGCCATGCGAGGCGGGCTCTAGTGGCGTAAGAGTGGCTCCATGCACTGCGATCCCTCCATTGAAATAAACAGGATTGAACATCGTGCCAAGCGCGGCGTTTCTTGTGCCTAATCGGCGGTTGTAGAAGAAGTATACACCCGGCGGAGTAACGGATGTGCCACAAATTCCTTTCTCTATTGGTAAGAGCGTGTCATTACCTGGCTCACCTGGGTCAATGATTACAACTTCGCACCACTGTTTGCCGTCGCCAGTTGAGATGTGAGTAATGAGTTCGGGTTTGTTTTTCCAGAACACGATCATCACTTGCTCTGGCAAGTAGATCTCGGTGTGATTGTCGTTGGGTAGTTCCCGCCGCGGTTTGATGGTGATGTCGAGTTGCATCTGTTCCCACATTGCGGGAGTGAACTCGCTGATCACCTCCGTGCGCCCAACACCCAACACCAGTTTCTGATAGGCCCAGAGTGCCTTTTCGGTTAGCACTCCGAACTCTCCATCGATTGGGCCAGGTACGAAAGCGAGCTCCTGCAATCGCAGTTGCAGACGACGCACATCGGGACCCTTGGATCCAAGTTTCAGAACCCGTGTTAGAGGCACGGTTGATCGGGGCACTTTGGTTTCTTCAACTGTCACTTCTGGTCCAGATTTGGCGTCATCACCACGGTTAACAACGAGGGTTACAAGAAGGATTGTGGCAAGCACAAGACCGGCGACCACCGCGGGCAACCAAGCACGCAGTGTGTCGTAGGTGGACTTTGGCGGCGTTCCATCGTCATTATTTTCTGGACGCAGAATTCCCGCACTGGGGGTCAGGTGGAAGAACTCAAACTCCTCGCGCGATTCGTCTTCATGCGGGGGCATGCCGTTATTTGTCATCGAACGCGCTCCATAACAGTCGCTCAACGCTACCCTTCCAGCAGTGAGATTGTTCAGGCGCCTCAACCAACCACTTTCCAGCGTTTGGTCCTGGATTGTGGTCGCCATGTGGATCGGGGTCTTGGCAGCTCAGAGTTTCGTAGCTAATGCCAGCGACCGAACCGGCAAGCCAACCTGGTGGATCGATACCGCGGGATCTCTGCCCCTCTGGATTGCCTTTCTGCTCGGTGTCTGTGGTCCGGTTGCTGTTTTGTTCATCCGTTTTTGGCAACCAAAGTATGTGGCCATAACCCAGTTCTTGGCCGTCATCCTGCTCGCCATAAACGCAATCGTCGACACATCGCGCGCATCTGGTGCTGCAGCAGTCGAATATCTGATTGCGCTTGCTGCATTACTGGGCTCGATTTCAGCA
>JBIIRE010000061.1:0-9658 GCA_044341655.1 Ilumatobacteraceae bacterium
CGATAGCTGCTGCAAGTTTGAATAGTCGCATTGCGGTCCTTTTGTTAAGACGTGAGATCTCAAACCTTAGTGGTTTTACAAAATGTTAGGCTCGAAACACTTCAGAGAAAGAGTTTGCGATGACAGTTCCAGCAGCGCTGTACCTACAAGATGCCCATCTGATTCGTGAAGGCATGGAGATCGCTCAATACGCAGAGCGCAAAGGTTTTGATGCAGTTTGGCAGGCGGACAGCAGGCTCGTTCGCGACTGCATGATTCCAATGGCTGCGTTCGCCGCAGTCACTGACACCATCAAGATTGGTTCTGGAGTCGTTGACTGTTGGAGCCGTAACCCAGCGCGATTGGCCGCGATGTTTTCAACATTGGATGACCTTGCCCCTGGTCGCACAATTCTGGGTATTGGCGCGTGGTGGGATCCACTCGCAGCGAAGGTCGGCATCAAGCGCGACAAGCCGCTTCGGGTAATGCGTGAGATCGTCACAGTTGTGCGAGCACTGCTTAACAACGAGCGCGTGAGTTTTGACGGTGAGTATGTGCATCTTGATGATGTTGAGCTCGATTACGTCTATCAAGAGCGCCGCCCCAAAGATGTGCCGATCTATATCGGCGCCACTGGCCTCAAGATGATGGAGCTCACCGGTGAAATTGCCGATGGGGTAGTGCTGAATTATCTGGTATCTCCCGATTACAACGCGCAAGCGATGGAAGCACTTGGTAACGGCGCGGCAAAGGCGAATCGTTCTGTTGATGATCTTGACCGCCCGCAACTAGTTGTGTGTTCAGTGCACGAAGATCGAAAGACCGCGCTTGACATGGCGCGATTGATGGTCACTCAGTATCTCGGTCAACAGCCACACATTATGAAGGCAAGTGGTGTGCCGCAGTCACTGCTTGACAAAGTTGGCGAAGTGCTCACGTGGCCAGCGACACATGAACAAGTGGTGGCTGCGTCCAAACTCGTGCCTGATGAGATCGTGCAGATGCTCACAGCGTCCGGCACTCCAGACGAAGCGCGCAAGCGTGCTGCGGAATACATGAAGAACGGCGCGACTTGCCCGATCCTCTATCCACTGGGTGATGTATACGCCATGATCGACGCCTTCTCTGGGTCAGAGTGGCAAGCTGCAAACTCACGCTGATACCCTCTATTTCCGCTACTTGGCCCCATCGTCTAGTGGCCTAGGACACCACCCTCTCAAGGTGGCGGCACGGGTTCGAATCCCGTTGGGGCTGCCAATCGGTATTTTGTCAGGCTGGCAGTATTACCCCAATGTTGTTGATGGGGAGTCCTCCGCGATCGGCGACAACAAGGGTGGGCTCTAGAACGGTTGGTGCATTGCCAAGATTGCCAACTTCGCCATCTTGGTTGTACCCCCAGCACCGCATGCGCCGCAGAGCGGTGACGGCACACGTATGGGACGAACCCACAGTGATTGCCTTCAAGTTGGTTAGCCCAATGACTTGAACGGGTTGATGCCTTGAAATAGTTGTGCCATCACCGAGCCCACCGAACTGGTTCCATCCCCAGCACTTGGCTATCCCGGCGGACGACATCGCGCAGCTACTCGATCCACTCGAAGAAATTGTCGTGATGTCGTCACCTAGGCCTGAAACAACTAGTGGCGAAGCCGATTGTTGGATGCGACTACGACCTAGCTGTTTTTGCCCGTTTGATCCCCAGCATTTCAGTTCTCCTGCCGTAGTAAGCGCGCACGTGTGCAGAGACCCAGTTGATATGGCAACAGCTTCATCGAGGTCGATAACAGTTACGGGGCCGTCAACATCAAACGTTGAGCCGTTACCCAACTGGCCATTCACGGACCATCCCCAGCACTTAACGACACCATCTACTAAGAGCGCACATGTATGGAAGCCGCCCGCTGCAATCGATTTAACTTGTGTCCCCAAGTCGACAACATTTAACGGAACGTTCGATGACGCATTGGATCCATCGCCAAGTCGCCCATATCCGCCGGCACCCCAGCACTTGACGCCACCCGCTATTAAAACTGCGCACGTGTGATCAGAACCCGCAGATATTGAGGCAACGCCATTGTTCAAGCCTCTTACTGCGACGGGGCGATTTGAGTCGATATTGCTACCGTTGCCCAATTGACCGCTCTGATTATCTCCCCAGCATTTAGCTGCTCCACTAATCGTGACAGCACATGTGTGTGTCCGTCCTGCCGAAATTCCAATCACACCCGCAGTCAGACCCGCAACTTGAACCGGGTAAGAACGGGAAACATTAGATCTATTTCCAAGTTGTCCGACGTCATTGCGTCCCCAACACTTGACTGCGCCATTACCCAGTACGGCGCAAGTGTGATACGCACCAGCAGAAATTGATGCCTGAAATCCAGCATTGATGGACGGTGTTGCAATCTCATTGGCATCACCAAGCGCGTTCTGCGCCGGCACTCCTAGCAATGAGATCAGTATTGCTGAACCGATTAGAAATCTCTTCATAAAGGTCAAGTTACTACTTGTCCCATTTGGAAGATTTCACCTTCTGAGCAAGTAAGAATGTTGGTGAACAAGGACAAGGAGAATGTGATGACAAATGAATGGGGACCGCTGCGACACTTGATTGGTGAATGGGAAGGCGAGGGCGGCCTTGATTCCTCGTATTCGCACGCTGAAGGCAAAGTCTTAAAGACTCCGTACCTTGAGAAAGTGACCATGAAGCCGTTTGGTCCTGTCCAGAACGGCAAGCAGTTTCTCTACGGTCTCGACTACAAAACAGCGATGTGGCGAGGCAACGAAGAGAATCCATTTCACACGGAAGTCGGTTACTGGCTTTGGGACGGCGCAACTGGGGAAATTCTGCGGGGCTTTGTGGTGCCACGTGGGATTGTGGTGCTGGCTGGTGGATTCTCGGCTCACGATGCCCACGAATTCACTTTGACTGCTGAGAAGAACTCAAAGACATGGTCAATTGGTGAGAACTCTTACTTAGAGAAACACGCAAGCACCGTGGCCTACTCAGTAACAATCACAGTCAACGGCCCCGATTCGTGGAGTTACAGCGAGGACTCGAGTCTGAAGATGGATCAATTCCCAGAGATCTTTCCGCACACTGATCACAACACGCTTAAGCGCGTTAAGTAGTTAGTCCTCAATCAGCACCGCGGACGCAGTAAACAAGACCAGCCCGATTAGCCACACGACGGCGTAGCCAGTTGGGAATTCGTTTTCGACGATCCAATAAAGAAGCGGGAATATAACCAGCCCGGGTGCTGTCGAAATTCCAATCAGAAATCCAAAAAAGCCGATCCAATTTGTCCACGTGATCGCATAGCCAATCCACAAAATCAGTGCACACAGCTGCCCAAGCAGTAGCGCGAACCCCCCAGCCCCACGGCGTATGAATCTCAAGGGTCTCATTGGCATCAGAGATAAGGCATTACCTCGGCTGCGATGAGCTCGAGATGTTCAATATCGTTCAGATCGAGAATCTGCAGGTAGCAAGTTTCTGCGCCCGCGTTGTGCCACTCGACGAGTCTTGCGGCGACCTCGCTGGGCGTGCCGCACAAACCGTTTTTGCGAAGCTCATCGGGCTCTCGATTCACGGCTTTTGCGCGCCGAGCAATTTCAGATTCATTTGCCCCACATACGACAATCTGTGCGACCGTGAATTTCATCGTGCGCGGGTCACGGTCAATTGCAACACAGGCGGCTTTAACGCGTTCAACCTGCGCGGTGTACATATCCATTAGTGGAAATGGCATGTTGAATTCGGCAGCGAAACGCGCAGCAAGCCGTGGGGTGCGGTGCGGCCCGTATCCACCGATGATGATCGGCGGCGGTGACTGGGTTGGCTTTGGCCAAGCCGGCGAGTCAGTGACTGTGTAATGGCTTCCAGCGAAGTTGAACTTCTCGCCGTCTGGTGTGCGCCAGAGTCCATCGATTATCTCAAGCTGTTCCTCAAGAATGTCAAAGCGTTCCTTGACTGCGGGAAATGGAATTCCGTAGGCCTTGTGTTCGTCGTCGTACCAGCCAGCACCAAGACCCAACTCAACTCGACCGTTGGACATTTGGTCAACATTTGCCACGGCGATTGCGAGTGGTCCAGGAATCCGAAAGGTTGCGGAGTTGACGAGTGTGCCGAGTCGAATTGTGCGGGTTTCGCGGGCGATACCTGCCAATGTGATCCAAGCATCTGATGGGCCCGGTCTCCCTTCGACACCGCCCATGCTCAACCAATGATCGGAGCGAAAAAAGGCATCGAATCCAAGCCTCTCGGCAGCTTGGGCAACACGAAGTAGATCATCGTAGGTTGCGCCCTGTTGTGGCTCAGTGAAAATTCGCAAACGCATGTTTGCAAACTAGACGATACGGTCGATCAATCCCCACGAAAGTGCCGTTGATGCATCAATTGTTCGTGCGGTCAAACCGAGTAACGCTGTGCGGTGTCGCCCAATGCGACGTGGCATGCTCGCGGTGCCGCCAGCGCCAGGAATGAGTCCTAAGCGGATCTCGGGTAGAGCGATACGAATGTCATCTCTTGCGGATACCGACGGCGCAAAGGCAGGCAATTCAATTCCGGCTCCCATGCAAGCCCCATGGATGTTGAACTCAACGCGATCACCTAGCTGACAAAGTAAGCGCCCCGCACTGCGGGTAAGTCGCACAACATGTGCTGTGGCGGTGTCTGGTCGGTCACCAAATTCATCGAGGTCACCGCCACTGCAAAACGATGGCCCGTTTCCATCGACTAACACTCGGAGCGATTCGTCTGATGTGGCGATTGTTAACGCGTTTACAAATGCAGCCTGCAAGTCGGTGTTGAATGCATTGTGTCGCTGAGGCCGATTGAAAGAAATATGCAGTAGGTCGCCATCGTTAGTCACCATTACCGGCGAGTCGGTGGAATCGTCCGCTTGTTTTTTCGGTGTGCGTTCCCTCCAATCCTGAAATTCTGGTCCACCTTGCAATACTGAATAAGCAGCTGACTCTGCTACCAGGCTCTCTTCTACGCTTCTGGATTCGGCCCCACGTAGCAGCGATGCGAGCGTGATGCACGCGAGGGGAGATACGGCGAGGGATGCACGAATTTCGTCAAGATCTAGGTCGTTCTCGATGAGAACATCACAAATGTCGGCATGTTCTGTTTCAGTCCCAACAATCACGAAAGGCATCGCGCTCAATGCGTCGTGGAAGGCGTGGTCAATTGCGGCCGTTTTGCCTGTGAGCACAACGGCCCCGGTACCTACGCCCACACCGAAGCGAAGGTGGGCCAGGCCCGAGCCAACCACCTCAATGAATTCTTCTGCGGGGATCATGGAAAGATCAATGGGATGAACTTAGACCCGCGTGCGCTCGTTGGTGAAGTGCTCGCTGGCGCCTGCTCAAAAGGTCAGATAGTCGCTGACTCAGTGGCTGAAAATGCGGCGATACAGATTGGAAATTGGATTAACGAGACCACAAGCAAGACGCTCGGCTTTGGTCGTGAAAATCTGACGGCCCGGATGGAGATCATGGGTCTTGGGGTGCGAGCCGACGGGTTCAGTTTTGGTGGGGCAACCAAACTCATGACTTGTGCTGATGGAGTCGTCGCCCTTCCCCTGGCACGGGACACCGACATTGAAATGTTGCCAGCATTATTCGAAGAAGAAGCACCGACTGGTGTGTTGAGTGACGTAAAGAGGCGATGGGAGTGGGTTGAACGACTGATGCAAACGAGGAGCACGAACACTCTTCGTGAACGCACAGAGTTGCTTGGAATACCGTTGGCCATTGTGGGAGAAACTGCAATGCCGTCGGTAACGGCACCTGCGATCATTCCCGAGTTCTTTAGTCCCTTTGTGGAACCTTCTCTTTCCAATCTTCGAGTTCTTGAACTCGCGCCGATGTGGGCTGGGCCGTTAGCCGGGAAGATTCTCGGCGCCGCTGGTGCTGCCGTAGTCAAAGTTGAGTCACCATCGCGCCCTGACGGCACGCGAGTGGGATCTCCAGAATTCTTTGAATATCTAAACGCAGGCAAGGAGATAGTGCCGCTTGAATTCAATGCTCGCGATGCCGCTTCACATTTGCGTCAATTAATCAGTTCAAGTGATGTTGTGATTGAAGGGTCACGACCACGGGCGCTCGCACAGCTGGGAATTGATCCACGCGAGATGCTCAAGTCTGGTCACGGAGCCATCTGGTTGTCGGTAACTGGGTATGGGCGCCACTCTGCGCGAGTTGCATTCGGTGACGATGCCGCGGCCGCCGGAGGGCTGTGCGACCGCGAGGCTCTCGCGTTTACTGGTGACGCGTCGGGGGATCCCTTGACAGGTCTTGCAGGCGCTTTTGCCGTACTTCGCGCATTGTCTGAAGGGAGACGCTGTTTGTTGGATCTCTCAATGGCCCGGGTATGTGCTTGGGCAGCGCACGGTGCATGATTGTTCGGTGACAAAGGTGCAAGTAAATGAGTGAGATCAACATCAGCAATATGTTTCGATTAGATGGTCGTGTTGCAATTGTGACGGGTGCTTCTTCGGGCTTGGGTCTTCGGTTTGCCAGAGTGCTTCATGCAGCAGGCGCGAATGTCGTCCTTGCTGCTCGGCGTATTGATCGCTTGGAATCACTGGCTGCCGAGCTACCAGGCTCGCTCGCTGTACGCACTGATATTGCCGATGAAGATGACCGTATTTCTCTAATTGAACAAACGATCCAAAAGTTTGGTCGAGTTGACGTTCTTGTGAATAACGCAGGCATTGGCACGCAGGTCGGCATTGAAGATGAGTCGCTTGAATTGTTTCGCCGCACGTTGGAAGTCAACACAACTGCCGTATGGCACTTGAGCAAACTTGCTGGTACACACATGGTTGCCCAAGGTGGAGGAAGCGTGATCAACATCGCTTCAATTCTTGGCCATGTTGCCTCGGCGCCGATGAAGCAGGCTAATTACACCGCTTCGAAAGGTGCAGTGGTGAATTTGACGCGCGAACTTGCCGTCCAGTGGGGCCGCAAAGGAGTTCGAGTCAACGCGATCTGTCCGGGATTTTTTCCATCAGAAATGACGTCCACAATGGAAGGTGATGATCGAACGATGGAATACCTGAGAAGTAACTCGCCGATTCCGCGACTTGGACTCGAACGCGAATTGGATGGTGCGCTGCTATTACTCGCATCGGATGCAGGAACATTCATCACGGGGCAGTCAATAGTGGTTGACGGCGGATGGACGGCCCGCTGATCCCGCAGCACTAGCATCGAAAACCTATGTCTCAGCCAAATTCGGCGCAGAATGCGCCGGTTCTACGCGAGGTACTGAGGGCTCCTTCCGTCACCCTTTATCTAGTGGCGTCATTTTGCATTTCGGCAGGAACCTTCATGCAGGCCGCGGCGTTAGGCAAACAGGTTTATGACATAACTGGACGCGAACTTGATATCGGCATCGTTGGATTGCTTGAGTTTGCTCCAGCCGCGTTGTTGGTTCTTGTGGCTGGTTATGTTGCGGATCGGTTCAACCGCCGCACAGTCGCCATGTTTGCACTTTCGGCTGAGATTCTCTGTGCTGGCGCTTTATTTCTCTACGGTCGGCACGAACAAACATCAGTAGTACCGATCTTTTTCATCGCTTTCGGATTCGGAGTTGCGCGTGCGTTCATGGCGCCTGCAACACGTGCGATTCCACCATTGCTCGCACCCGAAAACGGATTGCCACGTGTGGTGGCTCTTCACTCAGCCACATGGAACTTTGCTCTGATCTTTGGCCCGGCGCTTTCAGGAATTTTCTATTCGATTGGATCGCAGTGGCCATATTTTGCAGCCATGCTGATTATGGGCCTCGCACTTTTCCTATTGGGTTCAGTTCAGTTCAGGCGCGCGCAAGACCAGAGCGTGGCAGAAGAACGACCCAGCATCGCCAAAGCAATGGAAGGTCTGCGATTTATACGCCGTACCCCAATCTTGTTTGCTGCGATTTCTCTTGATCTGTTCGCAGTCTTGTTTGGTGGCGCGATCGCACTTCTGCCAGTGATAGCCGAAGAGCGTCTAGGTGTTGGTGATGTTGCCTATGGATGGTTACGAGCCTCTGCTGGTATCGGTGCGTTGATGATGGGACTCATCTTGATTGTGTTGCCAGTGAAACGAAATGTGGGCAGAACTTTGTACATTGCAGTCGCCGTGTTCGGTATCGCCACGATCGTTCTTGGCGTAACGCGTAGTTATGCAGTTGCATTCCTTGCGGTGATTGTCCTGAGCGCAGCGGACATGGTCAGTGTTTTCATTCGCGCTTCTCTGGTGCCACTAGTTACACCCGATGAAGCCCGTGGACGCGTAAATGCAGTAGAGAATGTCTTTATCGGAGCGTCAAACGAGCTGGGGGCTTTTGAATCCGGCGCAGTGTCACAAGCAGCTGGTGTGCCATTCACAGTGATTGGTGGTGGAGTGGCCACGATTGCCGTGGTCGGAGTGTTCTGGTTTGCATTTCCTGTGCTCCGACGGATCAATCGTTTTGAAGACATAGAGACACAGGTTTGACGGCATCAAAACTCCTTTGACAACTAGGCTTTAGTTGATGGCTGAAGACAAGAAACTCAAAGGATTTGCCAATGAATTCCGCTCGTTCATCAACCGCGGAAACGTAGTTGACACGGCGGTTGCTTTTGTCATGGGTGTCGCGTTCAAAACCGTGATTGACGCCTTTTCTGGTGACGGTAAGGCGAACTCTGGAATTCTTGGCGGAATTCTCGGCGCCGTAACGGGTGGCCAGCAGGCAAACTTCAACGACAAAGGCGTTACTCTCAACGGAAGCTTTATCCCTGTCGGCTCGTTCATTACATCTGCATTGAATTTCTTGTTGGTGGCCGTTGTTCTATTTCTTCTGATCAAGTTCTATACCCGGTTTCGCAATTCAAGCCCAGCCCCAACAACCAATGATCTACTTGCCGAAATTCGTGATGAACTTCGCAAGCAGAACGAATCCTGAACAATGCGATCGCGATCCACGCGCCTCTGGGCGTTGATATTTGTTTCATGTCTCGGGTTGACATCGTGCGGATTGTTTGACGGCAGCGACTCGAACGCGGGTCCCAACACGGTGGGTGGTGTTGGGAAGATTCCAGGCAGCGGAATAATCGGCTCAGCAACACTTCCCGATGGATTGTCGGTTAACTTTCCGGCAATTGAAGGGAAAATAATTGGCCCACAAGTATCGGGGAACAGAGTGATGCTGATTGGTGACTCAGTTCTTGCCGGTACGGCTCGTCGCTATGGGGGAGAGACGTGTGCTCAACTCGTTCCCCTTGGTTGGCAAGTGGAATTAAATGCTGAGGCTGGCCGCTTCATTGATTTCGCACTGAAGGTAGTTGAGGAACGCATTGACGCTGGTTGGGATGCGGTCGGAATCTTCATCGGCACCAATTACGGCGAAGATGAAAAGGTTTTTCGTGACTACTACACGGAAATATTGGACCTCATAGATGACCGACCAGTACTCCTTTTAACCATCTCGCGTTACAAAGAAGAGATTGACGATGCCAATGCCGTGATTCGGGATCTTGCTAGCGAATACGAAAATGTGTCGATTCTTGACTGGTCGAAACTCTCATCCGCGGAGGGAATGCTGCGCAGTGACGGAATCCATCCAACCGATGAGGGCCGAATTGTGCTGGCAACTTCATTGGCAAAGGCACTCGGCACAGCACCTATGACACCTGGTGATTGT
>JBIIRE010000175.1:0-2849 GCA_044341655.1 Ilumatobacteraceae bacterium
GCTCACTGTTGTGGTGCTAATTCTCTGGCCGGCAACCAACATTGTGATTCGATACTTTCGCTGGGATCACTTCACCTCGGCCTTCAGCGACGAGCGAATTCAGCGTGTTCTATGGATCTCAGTCACACAAGCAACACTGAGTACCGCACTCGCAGTCCTAATTGGCGTGCCGCTTGCATCCCTGTTTGCCAAACATCAATTTCCAGGAAAACGTTTTGCTTCAGCATTGGTGACCGTGCCATTTGTCCTTCCTTCGGTGGTTGTAGCGATTGCTGCGCTGTCTCTTTCGGGTGGCAAGCGCCCATTGCTGACAATTGTGGTGGCACATGCTTTTTTCAATGTTGCAGTAGTAGTGCGAATTGTGAGACCCAGTATTGCTTCCAACACCACATTTGATCATGCGGCAACCACACTTGGTGCAGGCGCCCTCAAACGCTTGATGGAAATTGATGTTCCACTCGCACGGCACTCAATTCAAAATGCAGCTGTGGTGACCTTCATCTTTTGCTTCACGTCCTATGGAGTCGTGCGGATTATTGGTGGGCTCAGCACCACGACCACAGAAGTTGAGATCTACACCCGAGCAATCCAACTTGGTGATATGTCAACTGCTGTTGCACTGGCATTAGTGCAGACATTCTTCTTGGCGATCGTGACCCTCGTGTTTCGTCCTGCTGCCGAAGCATTCCGGTTCAAGCCATCAACAACAGCAATTCGCCAACTGCGCCCGTTAAGTGTTGTAGGCGTGTGGGTTGCGTGTGGACTGTTCTTGGTGCCAAGCGCTGTAATCGTGCTCAAGTCTTTGCGTAGCCGAGGCAATTGGACCACTGCGGGATGGGAGCAAATTGATCTGGGAATTGTTCTACGGTCACTTACCTTTGCAGTAATCGCTTCAGCTTTGTCATTACTGCTCGCTGGACTCTTGATGGTGGCCACAACTCACTCGGGTGCATCAAGCCGACTGATCAGTGCAATTGCATCGATCCCAATCGCAGTGTCGGCGATCGTTCTTGGCATCGGCATCGTGGCCACTTTCAACTCTGGCTGGTTGGATATTCGCGGCGCGATGTGGCTGGTTCCGGTTATGCACGCGATAGTTGCAACACCTATTACCTTTCGGATTCTTCGTGCATCTCTAGACGTGATTACCAGCGACCACCGTGCGGCGGCGGCAACTCTTGGAGCATCACCCTTGCGCACAATAATGACGGTGGACTTGGGTGCTGTTCGCAGATCAGCGCTCTATGCCGGCATCGTGTCTGGATGTGTTTCGTTGGGCGAGTTTGGTGCCACCTCAGTTCTGGCTCGTGACAGTTCGCGCACTATTCCAATTGAGATTTCTCGTTTGCTGGGGAAACCGGGAGATTTGAATCAACTACACGGTTATGCATTGGCAACCCTTCTTTTATTGATTATTTCAACGGCAATGTTTTCCACGGGGAGATCCGATGCTTGAGGTTCGTGGGGTGTGTGTCTCATTCGGAGACGTAGAGATATTGCGCGACGTGTCCTTTATGGTCAGTGATGCCCAAACCGTGGCTTTGCTTGGCCCGAGTGGAGTCGGCAAGTCAACTTTGTTACGTGTCATTGCCGGACTCGTGGATCCAAATACTGGTGACATCTTCATCAATGCGAAAGATGTCGGCCGCGTAGCGCCACATCGTCGGGGAGTTGGGCTCGTGTTCCAAGACAATGCTTTACTTCCCCATCTCACGGTGAGAAGCAACATCGCATACGGCCTTCGACAAAAGAGGGTTCCTAAACGTGACCGCGAAAGACGCGTGGCTGATCTACTCAACATGATGCGAATTGAACACTTGGCAGACCGCAAAGTAGACACACTCTCAGGGGGTGAGGCAAAGCGCGTGGCTGTCGCGCGGACGTTGGCTCCTGAGCCGCACGTGGTTCTCCTCGATGAACCCTTGACGGGTCTTGACTCCGAAATCTATGAATCAGTGATTACTGATCTGACTTCAGCTCTCAAAAAAAGTCAGGCATCAGTTGTCTGGGTCACACACAACTTGACTGAAGCCAAACGTGTGGCCTCAGCGATCATCCACCTATAGCAACTTCAAAAACAAAACGGATCGTGTCATTCGGAGTGGGCTTAGCGAACACTTCCACTTTCCAGATTCCCGTGTAAGGGAAATTAAGCACGCCGATCCAATGATTGGGAGAAGCCTCGCTTACCGTGGCATCCAAATTGGGCACTGAGCGTTCGGGAAGTGAGTATCGAATCGTCACATCGCCCACCCTGCTCAGCGCACCACCCGGCGGACTGAATAAAACATGGATCTCGTTCGCTCCCGTGCCAACTGGATCCACCGTGACATTGGCAACCAAACCTGCTTCAACTGCGGTGCGCTGGAACACCGTGCCCGATGCGCTGATGGGCGGTGTCACCGCAAGAACTGATGCCAGCACAAACGCCGCTAAGCCAAACGCTGCTTCAGCAGCCAACACCTTCTTTGGTTGTGTGGCACCTTGCAGTTTGCGCCGCACAATCAATGCAATAACGCCCATTGCAACAACCAGTAGGAACTTAGTAATTGTGATCTTGCCATAGGTCGAATCAAATAGTCCTGACAACCCACCAAGATTTCGTGCTGCGGTTAACACACCTGACAACACAACCGCAGGTAGGACAAAGTTCATGATTTTTGCGAATCGTTGTACGCCGCTTTCCAAATTGCTTGTTGCACCGCCAACTAGAACGGCGATAATTCCACCAATCCAAATTGAAACAGCAATGACGTGAACGGTTGTTATGAGGATCGCTATCGCCACTGGTGATTCCGAACCTGAGTGCCCACCTGCGGCAAATGTGCCCGCCAGCAGCACAAGAATCA
>JBIIRE010000062.1:0-9534 GCA_044341655.1 Ilumatobacteraceae bacterium
CTTGCCGCAGCGATTCGTGTTGTTCTTGAATGTGGCGCCAACGGTGTCTTCAATGTGGCGCCAGATGGTGTCATCCCGGGAGACTCCCTGCGCGCACTTTCAGGGGCGGCACCGAAAATCAAGCTGCCAGAACCATTTGCATCTTGGCTAGCGGACTTGCGATGGAAGTTCCAGCGTGGTCCCATCCCGCCTGGGTTGCGGGCCTATGTGCAGTCGCCGTGGACCGTATCTAACGGCAGGCTTCGAGCTCTTGGATGGGAGCCTCGGACCACAAACGAACAAGCATTTGTTGAGGGAACTGAGTCCAAGTGGTGGACCATGCTGACACCAAAACGCAAGCAAGAGATTTCGCTGGGGTTGATGATTGTCGGTGCGGTCGCAATCGTGGCAATAATCGGGTCCACGATTCGCCGCGCTTTAAATTCGCGTTGACTACTGCTGTTTGTGTGCGCGGTCAATCACGGCTTTGCGTCGTGCGGCGAGATCTTCACTAGTACGACTGCTGCTACCGATCTTCGCGGCATTGCGGAGGTGCTCTTCACGCGCTTCGTGCAATGGAAGCGTGTTCAGGTATTTCCATTCTTCACGAATCGCAGCAACCATAACGGGGTCTTGTTCAGCAATTGACTCTGCAATTCTCATTGCGGTTGGTATGAGCTCTGAGTGCGGGACCACATGATTGGCCAGCCCGATACGTAGTGCGGTCGTTGCATCTACAAAGTCGCCCGTCAATGACATTTCTGCGGCTTTGGCAGCTCCAACCTTGCGCGGAAGATCAACCACGACGGGTCCTGGATACACGCCAACACGAAGATGCGTATCGGCAAATTTCGCATTCTCAGAAGCAACGATGAAGTCACACGCAAGTGCCAACTCGAGACCACCAGTAACTGCGGCACCATTGACTGCGGCAATGACTGGAATCTTTGAGTTGCCAGCGGAGTCGACAAAGTGGGGGATGTCAGCGAGATTGTCAATGCCCAGGTTTTTTAGATCGAGTCCGGCGCAGAAAGCCGGATCCATTCCTGTCAGCACAATCACACGCGAACTCTGTGCCTCATTCATCGTGGCGAGCAGATCGGTGGCGAGTTCGAAGTTGACCGCATTGCGGGCATCGGGGCGACACATGGTTACGAGTGCCACATTGCCAATGTGCTCCAGTTTCACGCTGTTTCCCATGTTTTACCCCCGTTTTGAGGCTACTTTGCGGGCAGCGCGACGTTGACCTGGATTGGCCTGCCGTCACGGACGACCGAAAACACCGCCTTGCCACCAGCGATTGTGGCAGCTGCCGTGGTGAGTGTCTGGACCGAGGTGATTTGCTTATCGCCGACATGAGTAATTAAGTCACCGCGTTGAAACAAGGTGGTGTTCGGCGCGTAGCCAACCTTTACTCCGTTTGCATGACTTACGGGGGCGAATCCAAGTGTGTCGAGAATGTCAAGGATGCGCGCCACAGTTTCCACACTCACCCCGAGTTGGGTGATTGGAATCATCCAATGTGAGTGCGAGCGAACCGTGACAATTCCAATCAGATGACCCTCGGTGTCGTACACCGGCGAGCCCGCGTGCACTTTGTCAGAGATATTCAACGGGATAAGCGGCTGTGATGATGTCTTTGTGACACTTGAAGCGAGACCCACTGAGCCGCGGTAGGTCATGCCATCCCACACGATCACTCGATCATTGGCGACAACTTCATATTGATGATCAGCAGCAACAGTCTCGACCTTTGTCGGTGAACTCCAGATTGCGAGTCCGTACTCTTCATCGACGGCCGCAAGCATCATGCGAGCCTTTGAATCAGCAAGTTTGACGAGCGTGTGAGTGGCGGCGTCACTTGATGTGATCAGGATCTGACGACCGTTTCCTTCCGCCACTGCGACCGCGGCAAAGGGAGTGCCATTCACAACAAAGACACCCTTGGTAGGTGGTGGCCCGTGAGGAAGTGTGGATTCCGAACTCGTGGTAGGGGTCGTGTTCTCACGACCCCGCTCGACCGGGCGCAGAATCTGCGCAAAGACCACTGTGGTCACCATGCTCGCAAGAGCAACCACGAATGCAATTGACTTGGACCGACTCCCAGCCAACGGGACGTTCACCGTTTGAGCGGCTCCGAGTTCTGCGGGGTGACGCCAGTGGCGCTCGTGAGGGGGCAAAGGCGCAGGGGGATAGAACGAATTGTCGTCACCCCCGACTCGGTTGTCGTTTTCTCCACTCACGAATCACGAACACTACTTTCGAGTCACCCCCAAAGAACCGTCACCCCGACATAAGGCGCGGGTTCGGACTTGCCTAGTACGCTCGGAGCGTGCCCATCTCGTCCGCCGACAACAACACCGGTGTAAATGGCGGTACCTGGGTCATGCTCACGGCAGAAAAACTTGAGCCCGGAGTGCTCTACGAGTGGGCGGTGCACCCATCATGTGGCGCCATCGTGTTGTTCTCTGGCACTGTGCGTGACCACGCCGAGGGTCGAAGCGATGTTCGTTCACTCACTTACGAGGCCTACGAGTCGCAGGTCGTGCCACGTTTTGAGACAGTTGTGGCCGAAGCGCGTGCTCAGTGGCCCGACATCGTGAAAGTTGCTGTCCATCACAGAATTGGCAACCTCAATCTTGGTGAGTCTTCTGTTCTTGTTGTTGTTTCATCGCCACATCGACCCGAAGCATTTGAAGCAGCTCGATTTTTGATCGACATACTCAAGGCATCGATTCCGATCTGGAAAAAGGAACACTGGGCGGATGGCAATGACTGGGGCACCAACGCACACGAGTTAGTGAACATTGAAGAGTTCAAGTCAGTAGGGGGTGTGAAGTGATTGCACTCGGTGCGACATTCGCATTCGCTGTTCTTGCGCTGTTGTCGTTCGCAGCACTTGTTGCAACTTTCTATGCTGACCAACACAAGTCACGCCGCGGCGATGTGGGTATGCAACGGTTCCATCGCCACATCAACGCGCTTAACACTGAGCATCGTCGTGAATCAATAAGCCGGATGCGTGATGAGACCAAGCCGCATGGGGAGCGCCGTTATGGCCCGTGACCTTGCAATTGACCTCGGCACCGCGAACACCTTGGTTTATATGAAGGGTCGTGGGATTGTTCTCAACGAACCCACTGTGATTGCGGTGAACAAGCGCACTGGCGAAGTGCTTGCAACGGGCAACGAGGCTCGCGAGATGATTGGTCGCACTCCCGCAAACATCGTTGCTGTAAGGCCTTTACGGGGTGGCGCCATTACGGACTTTGAGATCACTGAGAAGATGATTCGGCTCCTGCTACAGCGGGTTGGTGTCTCTAGGTTTTCGCGCCCGAAGGTAATTATCTGCGTGCCGTCGGCGATTACTGAGGTTGAGCGCCGTGCTGTTACCGACGCCGCACGCCGAGCTGGGGCATCTGATGCGCAGTTGATTGAGCAACCAATGGCCGCAGCAATCGGAGCGGATCTCCCAATTGAGGAACCTATCGGCAACATGGTTATCGACATTGGTGGTGGCACAACCGAAACTGCAGTCATCAGTCTTGGAGGCGTGGTGACACTTGAAGCGGTGCGCATTGGTTCATTTGATGTTGACTCCGCGATTCAGTCCTATGTGCGACGCGAACACAATGTCGCAGTCGGTGAGCGCACAGCTGAAGAAATCAAGATTCATATTGGAAGTGCGCGCCCTATCCCAGGTGAACGCGATGCGATCGTTAAGGGTCTTGGGATCATGGATGGCCTGCCGAAGGAAATTGTGATTACGCCCGCCGAGATTCGAGAAGCGGTTGAGCCGGTGGTCTCAGAAATAGTGCAATCAGTTAAGCGTTGCTTGGCAAAGTCGCCACCCCAGTTGGCCCAGGACTTCCTGACCCGTGGCATGTACATGGTTGGTGGTGGAGCATTGCTAAACGGACTCGCTGATCGAATTTCTGAAGAAACTCTGGTGCCAGTGCGAATGTCAGAGGCGCCACTTGAGGCGGTTGTTTATGGTGCGGGGTACTGCATTGAGAACTATTCCGACCTCAAAGGGATGTTCATGGGGCAGCGCAGGTAACTGCGCAACGTGTTTGCAGTGCAGCGCAGGTAACTGCGCAACGTAGTCATGGGGCAGCGCAGGTAACTGCGCAACGTGTTTGCAGTCAGCGTGTAACGCGTGCAAGCCCTTCTTGTACAACGGTGACTACGAGTTTTCCCTCGCGGTTGTAGATCGATCCGCGTGCTAATGCCCGTGAGTTCGAAGTGGAGATGCTGACCTGGTCATAAAGCAGCCACTCGTCGGCTCTGAATGGCTGATGGAACCACATTGCGTGGTCAAGGCTCGCGAGTTGCACGGACTGATCATTCCAGCCATAGCCAAGTGGAAGAACTGCAGTGTCAAGCAGTGTCATGTCGCTTGCGTAGGTGACAATGCAGGCGTGCATCACCGGATCAAAGGGAAGTAGCCCATCGGCACGAAACCAAACTTGTTGCCGATATCCGGGTTGACCGCTACGAGTGATGGGGTCACCAGTTATGTATCGCAGGTCAATTGGCCGTGGACGGTTATAAATCTCGCCGATCATCTTCTTATACGGCTCCATCCGTGATTTGAAGTCAGGCAGAGTGTCGGGGTCCGGCAGGTCGTCAGGCATTGGTGGCTGAGTTTCTGGTCCAGTTTCAATCTCTTGGAATGAAGCCTGAAGGTTGAAAATTGCTTGACCGTGTTGAATTGCGACCACGCGTCGAGTTGTGAATGATCGACCATCACGGATGCGGTCTACGTCGTAGAGAATCGGCACTGTTGGATCGCCCGGCCGCAGGAAGTATGCATGCAGTGAGTGGACTTGTCGCGGAGCACCATCAAGTGTGCGTGAGGCGGCAACTACCGCTTGGCCAGCCACCTGTCCACCGAATACGCGCTGCCGGTTCTCGTCGGGCGAGCGACCACGAAACATGTTCACTTCAATTGCTTCGAGATCGAGTAGGCCCACCAGGTCGTCGAGAGCGGCTTGATTTGCGTAGGCAGACATGGCTTCTATGTTGTCACGCGAGGGACTCGTCAGTACGGGCATGTGTCCGTATAGGGTGCAAACGTGGATGCTCGTACTCGTGCCATTGCGTTGGCGACCAAGGGTTTTATGCCCGAGAACGAGGGCGATGCTCTTGCAGATTGGGCAATACGCGCGGCTCAACTAGTGGCAGGTGCGCCAATGCTTGAGGTTGGTTCATACTGTGGTCGTTCGACTGTTTGGCTCGGAGATGCAGCTCGCAGCGTTAATCGTGTGCTGTTTGCAGTCGATCACCATCGAGGCTCGGAAGAGAATCAAGCTGGATGGGAATGGCACGACTCGGAAGTTGTCGATGCGGCAACCGGGAAGATGGATACGCTCCCATTTTTTCGTCGCGCAATCCATGAAGCTGGGCTTGAAGATCATGTCATCGCCGTTGTTGGAAAATCACCGAACGTAGCTCGCGTTTGGACCACACCTTTGAGCTTCCTATTTATTGATGGTGGGCACGGAGTTGAACCAGCACGTGACGACTATCAACTGTGGACTCCGCATGTTGCCGCCAATGGAATTCTGGCAATACATGACGTGTTTCCTGATCCCAAAGATGGTGGGCGTCCACCGCATGACGAGATCTACCTTCCGGCTATCCAGTCCGGTCTGTTTACAGAAGTCGGCGTGGAAGGCTCGCTACGACTTCTTCAGCGCAAAGGCTGACTCAGTCTGTAGCGGGTGATCATCAGCCCAGAACAAACGACTCGCAACTGTGTTACCGGCGATTGAATCAGTGGCGAGTATCACTGCCGCTGATGTGTACGCACTACGTTCGCCGACTGGAAACTTAATCATCTGCGGGTAGACGATTCCGGTCCAGTACGCCCCATCAACATCGCGGTGGGGTCGCGTGCATTCAAGGAGTTCGCGTGCGCGCTCCATGTCGCCAATAGCGGCATAGGAAAGTGCGCACTCAGCCGTTTCTGCGGCCGTGACCCAGGGTTCATCGTGCACGCAGCGAACACCTTTTCCAGGCATCACGAACTCGTCCCACCTAGAGGCGAGCATCCGTTCGGCTTCAAAGCCAGTTACAACTCCACAGAGAACGGGGTAGTACCAGTCCATGGCCCAGCGGACCTTGGGTTCGAATACTTGTGGACGGTCACGGATTGCGTCTTCAAGAAGTCGGTGCGCTCGAGACCAAGATTCGTGGTCTTCTTCAAGCAAATCTGCAATGTGAATCGCGCAACGCAACGAATGAGCGATCGAAGAACTTCCCGTAAGTAGCGCAAAATCCCATGGGCGCTCACCTGGGTGTTGTGCCCAAAGAATTGTTCCATCGGGTCGGGCCATTGAAAGCACGAAGTCGATTGCTTTACGCACTGGCTGCCACATGTATTCAACAAAGGCCCGGTCACTCGTATAAAGCCAATGGTGCCAAACACCAGCGGCAATATAGGCACAAACATTGGAGTCAATCTTGTGGTCGCTCACTGCACCACTAGGCATGTAGTAGTTGTGCCACCAGCCCTGCTCCGATTGTGTGGCAACAAGCCATTGGTATGCGTGCTCTGCTTGTGAGTTGAAACCCGCAACATCCAGGGCCATTGCGGTTTCAATGTGATTCCAAGGGTCACAGTGTCCGCCAACGAACCACGGAATCATTCCTGAGGGCTGCTGGAGTCCAACAATCGTGGCGACGGTCTCACACAACTCATCAGCGCTCATGATGCCGGGAAGATGAGGAATGGTGCTCATGTAAGAGGCTTTCGTGAATACACAATGAGGCTCTTGCCCAATATCGGGCTCAGCACCCGTTCTGCCACTTTCATCGACTTTGGTTGCTTCACGATGTCCCACTCGAGAAACTTGCGATAGCGAGTGACCAATGGATGGTCATTGCTGGTGGGTCCAACTGCACACTTCAGCCACCAATATGGTGAGTGCAATGCATGGGCGTGATGGCTTCCATTGACACCGAGGCCCGCAGCAGAAAGTTTCGCCTTGAGTTCGGTGGCGGAATAGATGCGTACATGTCCGCCGACACTTTTTGGTGCGTGGTATTCGTCCGAGAGCATCCAGTTGATTTTTTCGGGCCACCATGTGGGCACGGTAACGGTCAGTGAACCACCGGGCTTTAGGAGCCGCGTGAACTCAGCAATGGCCGACACATCGTCTTGGATGTGTTCAAGAACTTCAGACGTGACGATGTGATCAAACGATTCATCATCAAATGGAAGCCGTGTGGCGTCTCCTTGAAGGCTGGCCACAAATTTGTCACGGGTGATTTCACCGGCTTCAAGCATTGCGCCAAAAGTATTGCGTGTGACGCGGACTTCATCTTCGGCGTAGTCAAGCGCAACAACTCGTGCGCCACGGCGCGCCGCCTCAAATGCGTGACGACCAAAGCCCACGCCAGCGTCAAGCAACAAGTCACCTGGCTTGATGCCGAGTCGATCAAATCTCACTGTCAACATGGAATTAGCGTCCGGATTTCAGCCGCTCCGTTTTACGGATGTTCTCGGGCATGGCAAGAACCTCTCGGTACTGTTCGACTGTGAGCTCAGCACAGTGGCGCCAACTCCAGCGTTCAATCACGCGCTGGCGACCCGCAGCTCCAACTCGACTCCGAAGCTCGGCATTGTCGAGCCCGCGCCGAATGGTGGCCGCGAGTGCTTCAGCGTCGCCAGCTGGACACGAGAGCACCGTCTCGCCGTCGGTACCAGTGACCTCAGGCAATGCGCCACCATCGGTGGCGACGAGACAAGTGCCTGTGCACATGGCTTCAATCGCAGGAAGACTAAATCCCTCATAGAGGCTGGGCACGACTGCGAGCTCTGACTCCGCATACAACTCAACAATGCGCTCGTCGGTCACTCCGCTCACAAAACTCACATTGTTTGTAAGCCCGAGAGAGTCAATTAGATCAAGGCTCTTTCCCGTCTTTGGTTTGCCGATAATCGTGAGGTGCACGTCGCGCTCCGTTCGAAGCTTGGCCATAGCTTCAAGCAGATACGAAAGACCTTTTAGCGCTACGTCGGCAGATGCCGTGGTGATCAATCGCCCAGGTTGACGCGCAATATTGGGTTGTGGCTTAAACAAGTCGGGGTCAACCCCAACAGGGACAAGACGCATGCGATCAAGATCAACTTTCATATCTTCATGAATGTCTTTGATCGAGTTTTCACTCACCACCACTATTCGCGGCATGCGGCTCGCCACCCGACCCTGCATCTTTACGAATGAATACCAACGACCGATAGACCAACGCTTAAACCAATTTGGTGCATGACTCATCTCGAGTTCACGATCTTTGGTGATGGGGTGGTGCAGAGTGACGATAGTGGGGATGAACTTATTGACTTCCAAAATTCCATAGCCGAGACATTGATTGTCATGTACCAAATCAAATTCATGTCGACGCTTACGAAGCTCTTTGCGAGCACGGGCACTAAAGGCCAACGGTTCGCTAAATGTTCCAGTTGAGAATTGTGCGACTTCGAGCACATCGGCCCACGACTTGTATTCCCAGATCGCCGGAAAGCGACCCGGGTATTGGTCATTGAAAATGTCAAGGCTGCGGAGCTTGTGTAACTCGACACGTTCATCGAGGATCGGGTATGGCTGACCACTGAAAACTTCGACATGGTGCCCGAGGTCCGCCAGCGCTTTGGTCAGATGGCGCGTGTACACACCTTGACCACCAACATGTGGTTTACCGCGGTAGGTGAGGTATGCGAGGCGCAACGGGCCATTGGGATCAGGCATCGGGGGCATGGCTTTCAAGCCTACCTGTCGGCCATGTTTGACCTACTGGGCTAACGCTTTGGCGCGGGCGCGCCCTTTAATCATCGCTCCTGCAAGAAGAATGAACAAAGCCGCAATATATGGCGCATCACCAAGTTGTGAGTAGGGAGTTCGACCCGAACGCAGGTGCACGGTCTCAATCAACACGCGTTCTTCACTCACAGCACTGCGCTGGATGACTCTGCCATTGTGATCAATAAACGCTGAAAAACCAGTTGGTGCTGCTTGTGCCACCCATCGACTCGACTCGATGGCGCGGAGCCTTGATGATGCAACCTGTTGGGTTTGCAGGATGGTACCGGTGTAGCTCGAACCATTGGTTGGATTGATGACCAGTTCTGCTCCACGTTCAATGCCTTCGTTTACTCGACCACCAAAGAAGATCTCCCACGAAATTGCAACTGCAAGTGTTGTCCCATTTATCGACAACTTTGCAGGAGTGGTACCAGCTACTGCATCATTCGGTACTAGATCAACTGGAGCACCAAGTGCATCAAGTAGTCCACGCATCGGCATGTACTCACCGAAGGGAACGCGACGCACTTTGTCGTATCGATCAGTCACCGTGCCATCAGGTTGCAGTACAACCTGTGCATTGAGGAATCGACCAGGCTCGGCGTCTTCTGTGATCCCAATCAAAAATGGCACATTCAATCGCGCTGCTTCTGCAGCGATCAACCTACGTGCGTTACTAGTGGTGAATTTTTCTAGGTCCACATCAACTACGTTCTCTGGCCACAAAACAAAATCAACTTGGTCG
>JBIIRE010000063.1:0-9455 GCA_044341655.1 Ilumatobacteraceae bacterium
GTTGAACCCAGCGTGTTTGATGCATATGCCGAGTTGGGTCGCGAACTTGGAATTGCTCACGTTGAATCCTCCCCACTTACGCGCAGCAGCTATCACGCTCGCGAAGCAGCCGAAGCAGCCGAGCCCGTTGCGGTCTCAATTGGAGGTCGGCGCTGATGGCTTTTGCAATAGACGCCAAGGTCGCAAACTCAAGACTTGATCGTTGTCGTGAGATCATGGCGCGTCGCGGCGTTGATGTCTTGCTGTTGTCGGTGGGTCATGATTTGCCGTATCTCGTTGGCTATCACGCAATGCCTCTCGAGCGCCTCACGATGCTCGTTGTGCCACGAGATACAGACCCTGTGCTCGTGATTCCTCGACTCGAAGCACCGCGCGTACGCGAATTGCCTGGTGTTTTTTCACTTCACGCGTGGGGCGAAACCGAAGATCCAGTGGGTGCGGTTGCTTCGCTGGTGCGTAACGCCAGTGTGGCCGCCGTGGGAGACCAGATGTGGTCCCGCTTTCTTGTCGAACTGATCAACCATTCGCCACATCTTCGCTATACGCGAGCCAACGACATTGTTGGTGAATTACGGATGCGTAAAGATGCAACGGAAATTGCAGCACTTACGGCCGCTGGACAAGCAATAGATCGAGTGGCGCGACAACTTCATTCGGGTGAGATTCCGCTCATCGGGCGCACCGAGGCTGCGGTTTCGGCGGACATGTCGGCACGAATTATCGCCGAGGGTCATGACAAGGTGAATTTTGCAATTGTTGCCGCTGGCGAGAACGCGGCGAGCCCTCATCATCACCCTGGGAGTCGCATTATTCGTGAAGGCGAAATCGTTCTGTGTGATTTTGGCGGAACGATGAATGGCTATTGCTCAGACACCACCCGATGCGTATTCACTGGCACTCCGTCTCAGGAGATTGCCGAAGCATATGGAGTGTTGAAAGCAGCAGAAGCGGCTGGTGTGCAGGCAGGAGTAATTGGGCGGAGTTGTGAATCCGTTGACCAAGCAGCGCGTTCGATTATCGATGCAGCGGGTTTTGGTGAGTACTTCGTTCACCGCACTGGTCATGGCATCGGCATGGAAGAGCACGAAGATCCGTACATGGTGGCGGGCAACGCACTTCCGATCGAGGCCGGATTTGCCTTCAGTGTGGAGCCAGGTATTTACGTACCCGGCAAGTGGGGAATGCGGCTCGAAGACATCGTGGTTGCCACCAATGATGGTCCTGTGTCGATGAACAACGAGTCTCATGACCTCGTAACGGTCGTCGCTTAGCGAATTTCGCCAGTTGTCAACTACCGTCAGTTAGGTGATTCGCCTCGATGCGTCGACCGTCTTGTTGCAGTGGGCAGTCGGTGGTTTGTTCTTCTCTTGGTTCACGATTCGTTCCAATGAGATCGGTAAGGGTTACGCAACCATGTTGCGAATTTCTTTCGCCGTTATTGCTGCTGGTGGTGCTACCGCGGGTCTTTTGCTTGAGCCACAGCTTTTCCGTGACTCGGTGGCAATCGCTGTGGCAGCTGTCGCCACGGTAGGACTGTTCTATCGACCACGCGGGATTGATCTTGTTGCCGTTGTTATCGGTGTGTCTGGGCTAGTGGTGGCAGCGATTGATGCTGGCGGCAATGAAGTGGTCTCACTAATCCGAATCCTGGTTGGTGCAGCGTTTCTTGGCGCAGTTACCGATGCAATGCTGCTCGGGCACTGGTATCTCGTACAGCCGGGTATGCCGCGAAAACTGCTCAATGATCTGGTGAAGGTAGTGCTTTGGATTCTGCCCTTCGAAATAGGAGCAATGCTGCTGCCCACGGGGATGGTAAGTGTGCTTAATGGCTCGGTTGACGACGGCTGGGACGGGACCCTTGGTTGGTTTTGGGTGGCGTGCGCGATTACTACGGGCGTGCTTACTTTTGTCACCACAAAGGCCCTGAAAGAACGCAGTTATTCGGCAGTAATGGCTGCAACAGGTCTCATGTATCTCGCTATTTTGACCGCGTTCGGCACCGATCTTGTCGCCCGTGCGGTTCTTGCTTAGGAGCATCAATGGACTCACGTGAATTTCTCGGTGTTGTGCAGACACATGACCCAAATCGTTGGGAAATTGAAGTCGTACCTCGGCTACAAACCCACGGTGGATTTCTGTGGGGTGGCGCTGGGCTTGCATCAAGTGTCTATGCGATGGAGCAAATGAGCGGACGCCAGCTTGTGTGGGCAACCGCACAGTTCCTCTCGCACGCTCGACCACCCGAGGTGATGAGTATTGATGTTGACTTATCAGTAGTCGGCCGCACGGTTACCCAAGCTCGAACTGTTGGGCATGTCGCGCACAAAGAAATTCTGACGGTGAATGCCGCTTTGGGCGAGCGCAACTTTGCACACTCGGGGCAGTTCGTAGCGATGCCAGAAGTCCCACAACCAGAATCGATAACACCGTGGCCACCTGATCGCGACAACAAGAACACGATCAGTGACCGACTCGATCTGCGTTTCGTCAAGGGCCGACGCATGACCGACCGCAATGGCACCATGGATGACGGGCGCACAATCATGTGGGCCAAAGTTCGAGATGTTGTTACGGGGGTTGACTCCGCTTCGCTGGCAGTGCTTGCGGATTTTGTACCCATGGGTCTTGGCATGAATATGGGCATCAACGGTGGTGGTACGAGCATCGATAACACGATCAGGATTTACAAACTTGCTCCAACTGAATGGGTTCTGCTCGATGTCTATTCTCACGGCGTTGCCAGGGGCTTTGGTCACGGCATCGTGCACATGTTCGCCGAAGATGGAACACTGTTAGCAACCGCAAGCCAAAGTGTGTTGATGCGCACGTGGGATGACAACAAGTAGGGGGAGCCATGGGAGAAATCGTGAAGCGTGCCGGTGTCACTATTCCATTGCCGGGCCATCTGCACTCGCACAAAGATCGTCTGCATCAACTCGCGGATGCGGGCTACACCGATTTGTGGTCTGCGGAGTCAGATGGTTCCGATGGATTTACGCCGCTCGCATTAGCAGCCGCGTGGGAGCCGCGGTTGCGTCTTGGCACCGCGATCATTCCTGCCTATACGCGAGGCCCAGCATGTATGGCGCAATCAGTTGCCTCGATGGCTGATGCGGCTCCAGGCAGATTCGCAATCGGTCTTGGATCTTCAAGCAACGTAATCATTGAGAAGTGGAACGACATTCCTTTTGTTGAGCCCTATCGCAAAACACGAGATATGGTTCGCTTTCTCAAGGATGCTTTCACGGGTGAAAAGATCGTGAAGGAATACGACACTTTCAAAGTCAATGGATTCCGACTCGGAGTACGCCCCGAGGTAAAGCCTGAAATTCTTGTTGCGGGTTTGCGTGAAGGAATGCTGAAAATGGCCGGGCGCGAGAGTGACGGGGCAATTATTAATTGGTTGTCACCCGACGATGTACGAAAAGTTGTTGGCGCTGTCCACGAGGGTTCAGGTGGCGAACCGCGTGAAATCGTTGCTCGACTATTCGTGTGCCCGAGTGAAAATGCAGAAGTGGTGCGTGAGGCAGCAAAATTTTTGATTGCGGCATATCTGAACGTTGAGGTTTATGCGAAGTTCCACGAATGGCTTGGGCGTGGCCCACGCTTGCAAGGGATGTGGGATGCATGGCAGGCAGGGGACCGCAAAGCGGCTCTCGCGGCAATCCCTGATTCAGTGGTTGATGAACTTGTTGTTCACGGCTCGCTTGCTAAGTGCCGTGAGACCATTGAGCGCTATTACGCAAATGGAGTCACCACGACTTCGTTGACCGTCGTGCCTTTGGATCCCACCATCAGCTACTGGGACAGCATTATTGGTTTGTCACCGTCTGCGTCTTGAATCAACGCGCGACGAAGTACTTCGACTTCGGATGATGGCAGATGATCGCTGAAGTTGTCTGTTCGGGCTGATACTGCCATCCAGTTTCCTCACTGACCGCAACGCCAATTCGTCCAGCTTCAAGCAGTTCGGCAACGAGTGCGTTGTCTTCCAGGTCGGGGCATGCCGGATATCCCCATGAATATCGACCACCGCGATATTGCTGTCGGAACAGTCCAGCAAGCGACGGACCATCTTCTTGCACGAATCCCCATTCAGTTCTGATTCGGTGGTGCCAGTATTCGGCGAGTGCCTCAGCCATTTCGACTCCAATGCCATGCAGCATCATGTAGTCCTGATAGCGATTCGCAGCGAATAGTTCTGCGGCTGCTTCACTCACAGGTGAGCCCATTGTGACTATGTGGAATGCGGCGTAGTCAACCTCATCTGATTCAATCGGTCGGAAGAAGTCGGCAATGCAGTAGTAAGGCGCTTCCTGCTGGCGTGGATATGAGAACCGACAACGCTCAGTAGTGCGCGAAGTGTCGGTCCACACAACTAAGTCGTTGCCGTCGCCATTAACCGGGAAGTAGCCGTACACAACCTGTGGCACAAGCACACCACTGGATTTGGCTGCTGCAAGTTGGGCGCGAAGCTGTGGGCGCATGCGCTCTTTAAATTGTTCGTCAGTCTCGCCTGACTCAGGCCGGAACTGCCACTGGTTACGAAACAGTGCGGTTTCATTCACATACTCGGCGATCTCATCCAACGAAATGCCCTTCACGATCTTTGAGCCGAGGAATGGTGGCACGAAGATCGTATTGTCGGTTTCCGCATCGGGAGAGCGACGCGGGAGATCAACAACATTTACTGTTTTCTCACTGCGTCGGGGAAGGTCGCGACCCCCAGGAGCGCGCCCGAACTCGGGGTCATCTTCGCCGGTGCGCTTGATTTCCATGAGTCGATCCAGTGTGTGCAAACCCTCGAATGCGTCGCGTCCATAAAAGACCCGCCCTTGGTAAACCTCGCGCAGATCGCGCTCCACATAAGTGCGGGTTAGTGCAGCTCCGCCAAGCAAAACAGGGATATCGGTGAGCCCTTGGGCATTTAGTTCCTCAAGATTCTCGCGCATGATCAAGGTGCTCTTAACGAGTAGCCCGCTCATGCCGAGTGCATCAGCACTTACTTCTTTAACCTTGGCGATCATCTCTGCGATACCGATCTTGATGCCAATGTTGTGGACTTCATAACCGTTGTTAGTGCAGATGATGTCCACAAGGTTTTTGCCAATGTCGTGCACATCACCTTTTACGGTGGCGAGCACCAGTTTTCCTTTGGCACTTGAAGCGCCGGATTTCTCCATATGCGGCTCAAGGTGGCCAACTGCCATCTTCATGGTCTCCGCACTTTGCAAAACGAATGGGAGCTGCATCTTGCCTGAGCCGAACAATTCACCAACTTCACGCATTCCATCCAAGAGAATGTCATTCACGATGTCGAGTGGCTTGTGGCCCGCACTCATTGCCTCATCGAGTTCCACAGTCAGGCCGTCGCGATCACCGTCAATCACTCGTTGGCGAAGCCGCTGCTCAATGGGCCAACTTGTTTTGTCAACCTTGGCGGCGCTAACAGTTTTCACGTCGGAGAACTGTTCGATCATTGCCATCAATGGGTCGTAGTCATCGCGACGGCGGTCGTAGATCAGATCGAGGCAGAGTTCAATTTGTTCTTCCGGGATTCTTGCCAGCGGAAGAATCTTGCTTGCATGCACGATCGCTGAATCAAGACCCGCAGCCATGCATTCAGCAAGGAACACACTGTTCAGCACTTGTCGTAAGCCTGGGTTGAGACCAAAGCTCACATTCGAGATCCCAAGTGTGGTGAAACAGCCAGGGATTTCTTCCTTGATCCGTTTGATTGCAGCGATGGTCTCCATCGCATCACGGCGTAGATCTGCCTCACCCGTACCAAGAGGCATTGTGAGGGCATCAAAGATCAGGTCCGATGCCTTCAGGCCGTAGCGCTCGGTCGCAATTTTGTGCATGCGGTGAGCGATCTCGACTTTCCATTCGACATCTCTTGCTTGACCACGCTCATCAATCAACAGACAGACAACTGCAGTGCCATATTCGGCGGCAAGAGAAAACACTCGGTCCATTCGCTTGCCGACAGCGTCCCCCTCTTCGAGGTTGGCGGAGTTGAGAATCGGTCGACCACCGATGTGTTTGAGACCTGTTTCCATGACCTGTGGCTCGGTGGAGTCCAACACCAGCGGGACACTCGCTTGCGTGGCAAAACGCGAAGCAAGCTGCTCCATATCGTCACGACCGTCCTTGCCCACGTAGTCAACACAAAGGTCAAGCACGTGGGAGCCTTCTTTTATCTGATCCGTGGCGATCTTTGTGCATGTGTCCCAGTCGGCACTGTTCATCGCATCGCGGAACGCCTTGGAACCAACTGCATTGGTGCGCTCACCGATGATTAAAAATGAGTTGTCTTGTTTAATCGGAACAGACGAGTAAATGGATGACACACTCGGCTCGAGTTCGGCTTTGCGTGGTGCAGGCGAGAGACCGCGTACCGCATCAACCACTGCCTTTAAATGCGCAGGCGTAGTGCCACAACACCCACCGACGATGCCAATACCGAGATCGGCAACATGATGACGATGGAATTCGGCGAGCTGTTCTGGCGTTAAGTCGTAATGAGTTTTGCCATCAACCACACTTGGGAGTCCAGCATTTGGCATCACACTTACAGGCACAGGTGAGTGTTGACTCAGGTAACGCAAGTGTTCCTGCATCTCAGCGGGGCCTGTTGCGCAGTTGATACCGATCACGGCGGGCTTCATTGCCGCGATGGAAGTGAGTGCCGCACCAATCTCACTCCCGACAAGCAAGCGCCCCGTTGTTTCAACAGTGACCTGAACCTGGATTGGAACTTCCTTACCGATGTGTCGCATCGCGTAACGAGAACCGATCATCGCGGCCTTCACCTGCAGAAGGTCCATCGAAGTCTCAATCAACAGCAGATCGGCGCCACCTTCTATGAGGCCCCTTGCTTGTTCCTCGTAAGAATCTCGCAGGTCATCAAATTTGATATGGCCAAGACTTGGAAGTTTGGTGCCGGGCCCAATTGAGCCAGCAACGTAACGCGGTCGTCCGTCAGTCTCATAGTCATTGGCGACCTCGCGGGCAATCGCAGCCGATGCATAGCTCAACTCGTATGCGCGCCCCGGAATTCCATATTCGATGAGTACGGTGCTGAAAGATCCGAATGAGGCCGTTTCAATGGCATCGACGCCAACATCAAGAAATGCAGAGTGCATTGACCGAATCACATCGGGACGGGTTACGCAGAGGAGTTCGTTGCAACCCTCAAAGCTTGGGCCACCGAAATCATCAGGGCCAAGGTCGAGCCCCTGCACGAAGGTGCCGAATGCGCCGTCAAAGACGATTACCCGGTCTTTGACCGCATCGGTGTACAACTGGCGAGCCACGATAGTTAACGATAGTTGCTGACCTTCCAAACACCATTGGGGAATGGCAAAGTCCACGTCAAGCACTAGCGTCACATGTGATGAATCGACCAAAGGTCTACACGCGGGAAGGCGACGATGGGACCACAGGCCTCTTCTATGGAGGTCGTGTTCCCAAGGACTCCGAACTCCCACGCGCATATGGCACCGTGGACGAAGCGCAAGCAGTGTTGGGTCTCACCCGTGCCGCTGCTGGCGTTGACTCTGAAGTGTCACAAATTCTGATTCCGATCATGAAGGACCTCTGGGTGCTGATGGCGGAACTGGCAACACTTCCTGAGAATCGCGGCAAGCTTGAAGCAGGTTCCACCGCTGTCAGTAGCGACATGGTCGATCGCCTTGAGCGAATAATCGATTCGCTCGACGAGCGCTTCGAGCCCCCAAATGAATTCGTTGTTCCTGGTGGCAACACAGTTGCTGCTTGGTTGGACCTTGGGCGCACAGTTGTGCGTCGCGCTGAGCGCCATTCGCTGGCTGCAGCTCCGTCGCCGTCACATGTTGTTCCTTATTTGAACCGTCTCTCTGACCTTTTGTGGACCATGGCCCGCTGGCAGGAAGGCACATCATTGAAAGTGAGAACCATCAGTGACTGAGATCAAAGTTCTTGCAAGCGTTCCTACTGACGCAAAAGTTGTGGCAATGGGCGTCTCAACCACAGGCCCGATGCCACGGGGTCTTGGCATGACCCGCAAAGATCTTTCCGCCCATGGATTTGATGCCAAGTCGGGTCAGACGTTTTTTGTGCCGCGTGCCGGTGGCCACGGCACTTTGTTGGTCGGTCTCGGTGAATCTAAATCTGTAACTGCTAATTCACTACGCAATGCAGGTGCTGCTATCGCGCGCGCCACCACCAAAGTTGAATCTGTCGCCACCACATTGTTGAACGACACCCGCGTGGAAAAGCGCGCTGCAGCCCAAGCAATTGTCGAGGGCTATCGGCTCGCATTGCATCGATACGTGGACCTGAAAAAAGATAAGTCGGCCGTGGCTAACACCTCGCGGTTTGTGCTTGTTACTTCGACCAACGCTGCATCTGCAAAGACCGGTGCTGCACGTGGGCAAGCAACTGCGAGTGCAACATGTTTTGCTCGAGATCTCGCAAATACGCCACCTGCTCATCTCACCGCCCGAATGATTTCTGATCTGGCGGTGGCACAGGCCGCAGATGCTGGGTTGAAAGCTGAGGTCTTTAACAAAGACCAGCTCAAGCAAATGGGCTGTGGCGGAATGATTGGCGTGAACAAGGGGAGTGTTGAGCCTCCTCGCATGGTTCGTCTCACATGGAAACCAAAGGGTGCAACGGGTCACGTGGCACTGGTTGGCAAAGGGGTCATGTACGACTCCGGCGGCATCAGTCTGAAGCCGTCAGATCCGACGCACGCAGTCATGAAGATGGACATGAGCGGTGCGGCAGCGGTGTTGGCGACCATGTTGTCGCTAAAGGCGCTGAATGTGAAGACTGCTGTCACGGGCTATCTCATGTGCACCGACAACATGCCCTCGGGCAGTGCACTAAAGCTCGGCGACGTGTTGACCATGCGTAATGGTAAGACTGTGGAAATCCACAACACAGATGCTGAAGGACGCCTCATTCTGGCTGATGGCCTCTCTTTGGCGGCTGAACAAAAGCCCCATGCGATTGTCGATATCGCCACCCTCACCGGAGCGTGCCTAGTGGCATTGGGTGAAAAAGTTGCCGGGGCATTGACCAACAATGATGAGCTATTCACTCAGATCAAGAAATCAAGTGAGCGCGTTGACGAACCCGTTTGGCAATTGCCGTTGGTGAAGGACTATCGCCGGTTGCTTGATTCAAATGTGGCCGACATGCGCAATATCGGTGGTCCAAGTGGCGGAACCATCACAGCGGCTCTGTTCCTGAGTGAATTTGTAAACGACATTCCTTGGGTGCATCTTGATATCGCTGGACCCATGAAAGTCGACGGCGATGAAGGCTGGATGAACCGCGGCGCTACGGCATTTGGTACACGACTTCTCATTGACTTTGTAACTAACTTCAAGCGCCGCTAACGCGCGAGTTGCTGGGCAACCAGTCGGCGTGTGACTCGCGGAGATAGAGCGGTAGCCGCGAGAGAT
>JBIIRE010000176.1:0-2805 GCA_044341655.1 Ilumatobacteraceae bacterium
TGTCGGCTTCGTTGATGTAGTACATGCCGCCACCCGCACACATGCCGTGTACAGCAGCTACGACCGGCTTCCAACACTGGTGATGCTTTGGGCCCAGTGCCGCACCTGGATCAACATGATTCCAGATGTTCCAATCGGACCACCACGCACCTTCGGAGACATCGATGCCGGTGCAGAATGCGCGATCACCTGCGGCGCGCACAACGGCGGCGTGGATCGAGTCGGTGTCACGAATGGTCTTCCAAATATCGGCAACGCGTTGAGCGGTGGACTCGTTGAACGAGTTCATTTTGTCGGGGCGATTGAGGGTAATGGTGGCGACATGATCGTCACCGACTTCAAAAATCACTTCTTCGTTAGACATTTGGATCTCCTGACTACTTTTTACGGGCCTCAAACCACGCTTTAACTGCAGCTTTGTGGTCGGCCGTAGAACTTGAATTGACCATGCGAGCACTTTCGATCGACAGGTACTCACCAATTGGCAACGCCTGAGAGTCGCGCACGTTGGCTTTCATGCCCATGCTTGAGCTCTTTGGTGCGTTGGCGAATTTGGATACCCATTGTGGCCAAGCGTCGCTGAAAGATTCCGCGGGGAGAACCGCATTGAATACGCCAAGCGCATGTGCTTGATCTGCGGTCATCGGCTCACCTGTAACTGCGAATTCCACTGTGCGCGATGGGCCAATCAGTTTCTCGAGGTACCAGATTCCACCAAAATCACCAGTGAATGCCAGTGCATTCCAGCCCGATACGAGTTTTGCTGCCGAGCTAGCAACCCTTAGGTCCGTGCAAACAGCCAAAGACATTCCTGCACCGACAGCTGCACCATTGACTGCACTGATGGTCAACTTTGGAAAGTCCCACAGTGCTTGTGCAGTTTGGGCGTCGGAAGTTAGAGCCGCCACCCGCTGCTCCGGTGCAATGGGCTCGCCACCTTCGCGACGTGATGATCCATCGCGTACATCGCCACCCGAACAAAATCCTTTGCCGGCGCCTGTGAGCACGACAACCGAAACCTCATCATCAGATTCCCATTCACGCAACACGTTTTTGATCGCGGGATACATGTCGGGATGCAGCGCATTCATGCGGTCGGGTCGATTAAGCGTGAGCACGCCCATGCGGTCGCGCACTTCAGCGAGTACAACCTCGGTGCCTGTATCGACGTGTCGACCCATTGAAATCACTTGACAGATGGTTCGTGGGGGAGGCCAAGCACGCGTTCACCGACGGTGTTCTTTTGAATCTCTGCAGTGCCAGCACCAATTGTGGATGCGCGTGTGCGCAGGAAACCCCAAACCCAGCGGCCCTTCTCAATTGAGTGTGGGTCTTTGCGTGCGAGCATGCCGTGTGCGCCAAGCATGTTCACCACGAACTCGTGAAGGTCTTGCTCAAATGAGGTGACGAATAGGCGGCTCACTGATGATGCCGGCCCAGGCTCACCCTTTGAGGTGATGTCGGCGATGGTGCGCGCGCCGGAGACATAAAGAATGCGAACCCGAGCTTCAAAATCAGCGAGTTGCTGGCGAATAAGTGGGTCACCAGTGACCCCCAAATCCTTCGCCAATTGCAGCACCTCTGTGACCACGCGGCGATAGTTGAGTGCAGTGTTCAGGGTGCCAGCGGCACGCTCGTGGCCAAGGCTTGTACGCACAAGGCCCCAGCCAAGGTGCTCTTCGCCGATTCGATCTGTGACGGGCACGCGAACATCCGTGAAGAAGATTTCTGCGAAGTCGGTTCCGCCAGTCATTTCTTTGATCGGGCGCACCGTGATTCCAGGTGTCTTGGCATCGATAATCAAATACGAAATTCCCCAATGCTTGGGTTGATCGGGTCCAGGTGTGCCGGTGCGCACAAGCGTGAAGAGTCGGTCAGCAGAATGACCATTGCTGCTCCACAACTTTTGACCATTGACGATGTAGTAGTCGCCGTCACGCACAGCCGAGGTTTTGAGGTTTGGAAGATCTGAACCTGCTTCTGGCTCAGAAAAACCCTGCGCCCAAGCTTCGCGTGAACTCAGTAGTGCAGGAAGCCAGCGTTCTTTTTGATCTGAAGTTGCGTACTTGATGATGGTGGGGCCACAAATCGAATAACCGGTGCCTAGCTGGCCCGGCACACGCGCCTTTGCTGATTCTTCGGCGTAGATGACCTGTTTCTCAAATGGAAGGTCCATGCCGCCGTACTCGCGCGGCCAGCTGGGGCCGTTGGCACGCATGTCCATCAATTTCGCGTGGTACTCCCGTACCCACTGA
Organism: Ilumatobacteraceae bacterium; assembly: GCA_044341655.1. Taxonomy (GTDB): domain Bacteria; phylum Actinomycetota; class Acidimicrobiia; order Acidimicrobiales; family Ilumatobacteraceae; genus CAIYHK01. The sequence goes on from JBIIRE010000176.1 coordinate 2,256, forward strand.
CGACGCTCTTCAGCAGATGCACCAGGCTTACCTGGGTTGGCTGCGGCGAAGGCTTCACGCAGTTGCTGACGAAAGGTCTCGTTATCAGCACTGGTGTCGATTTCCCCCATGGATACTCCCCATCAAAGCTCGCGTAGACAACGCGACGAACGACAAAATACTAACCCCATTTGGGATTTGATGACCTAGCCGACCTCGGCACTTGAATTAGGCGACGATGTTGACGAGGCGGCCCGGGACAACGATCAGTTTCTTGGGGTCATTGCCGCCGAGGATCTCAGCAACCTTGGGGTCCGCAAGCGCAAGCGAGCGCAGTGTCGGTTCGTCTGTGTCCTTGGCAACAACGAGCTTGGTCCTGACTTTGCCGTTCACTTGCACGGGTATTTCGATTGTCTCGGATTCAAGCAACGCAGGGTCTGCAGCGGGAAAAGTTACGTACGTGACCGATTCAGTGTGTCCTAGGCGCGACCAGATCTCTTCGGCCATGTGTGGGCACAATGGCGCAAGCATCAGGGCCGCAGCATCGGCAACTTCGCGGGGAGTTGACCCG
>JBIIRE010000177.1:0-2792 GCA_044341655.1 Ilumatobacteraceae bacterium
CATTGGTTGAGTGGGCGGAATACATCAACGAACACGGCACCGAAGCGGCAATTGCACGCGCCGATACCGCACGCGCCGAGCGCGAAGCCAACAAAGATCGTTCGGCTGCCCTTCAGGAAAAGGGCGACGATGCGAACAACGCAAACGAGAGAATCGTTGAAATTCGTAAGGTGACCGGCGACTGATAGTCAGCGGACCACGTGGAGTCGGCCGCTGCCATTCACGCGCAACAGTTCTCCGGGCTGCAGCAATAAAACCTCGCCAGTTCGGATTGAATCGCCCTTCACGTCAGTTGCAACCACGATGGTGGCTTCATCCCCGGACTGCACGATTGCGTGCTCATGAAAGTCAATGACCGCAACTTCAAACAGCTCGCATTGAATGTCGTAAAGCATGGTGCCAGTGCCGTCATGGCGTAAAACAATTGGTTCAGCATCCAGATCAACCACTCGCAGTAATTCATCGATATCGATGTGCTTGGTGGTGAAGCCGGCACGGATGACGTTGTCAGAAGATCCCATTACCTCAACGCCTGCTCCATCTAGGTAGGCATGGAGATTGCCAGCACCCAAGAAGAGGGCATCGCCTGGTTCAAGTGTTACGTGGTTCATGCACAACGCCACTGGAAGCGCTGGATCGTTTGGATACAAGCGAACGATTGCATCCGCCCATCCGGGAAGATTGAACTTTGGAGATTCAATCTCGCATCGCAGTGAAGCTTCAACGAAGTCCTTTAGCCCGCGGTGCTGAAGATCGGAAGCGAGTTCATGCCAACCGCGACGCACCCAATCACTGTGTAGATCTTTTACTTCGCGAAATCCACATAACGCTTCGAATCGTGTGATTGCGCAGAGCAGCTCTGGCTTTGGGTTCGGGTCGCGATAGTTGCGGTCGGCTTGCGGTATCGATGCTTCGCGCGCGAAACCTTCGGCAGCTTGGGCTGCAGTTGGATGGGTTTGTAGCGACAGCGGTGCACTAGTCGCCAGAATTTTCACTAGGTAGGGGAGTTCACCGACAATCTGAGTCAGCGGCTGCGATTTACCGTTCGCATCGGTTGCATTCGTGGGCCCCGATTCGTGGGTTCCAAACCACAGCTCGGCCCACGGTGAGCCGTCAACGGTGGTGCCAATCCAGCGTGGAATGAAATATTTATCGCCCCACTGGTAGTGCTGCACACTGCCGTGGAGCCGAAACATCAGTGACCCTTGCTAATTGATACGACTGTGTTGATGGCGTCTTCGATCGGAACTTCGTGTTGAATGCCAGACTTACGCTCGCGCACTTCGATGTGACCCGATTCAAACTTCTTGCCAACCACAGCAATAACGGGCATGCCCAACAGTTCAGCATCCTTGAATTTGACCCCAGGTGACACACCGTTGCGGTCGTCAAAGATGACCGTCAGGCCACGAGATTCGAGCTCGGTTGCAAATTTCTCAGCGGCCACAAACAGATCGTCGCCGTTTTTGCCCGTGGTCACAACGTGCACATCTGCTGGTGCAATATTTCGTGGCCAGCAGAGCCCGATTTCGTCGTGCGTGGCTTCAGCAATCGCAGCGACAACACGCGATACTCCAATGCCATATGACCCCATGGTGACCACTTGGGTCTTGCCATTCTGGTCAAGCACTTTGAGGTCAAGTGCTTCGGCGTACTTTTTGCCGAGTTGAAACACGTGGCCAATCTCGATGCCCCGATCAATTCGCAGGTCTTTGCCACACTCTGGGCACGGATCACCGGCGTGAACCTCAACTGCATCAACAAGTTGGTCTGGTGTGAAGTCACGTCCTGCAACCACATTGATGCGGTGCTTTCCGAATTCGTTTGCACCGGTGACCCATGAAGTCCCGTTTGCAACACGTGGATCTAGTACGTAGCGAATGCCCGACCCTGAATCGGCCCCAAGTATCTCTGCACCAATGTAGCCACGCACAAGTTTCGGGTGTTTTGCAAAATCCTCGTCAGTGAACGGCTCGATTTCAAGTGGTGATAGTTGGGCCTCAACTCGTTTCAGGTCAACTTCACGGTCACCAGGGACACCAATGACCAACGGTGATTTGGTTCCATCTGGATGTGCAGCATTGACTACAACGTTCTTCAAAGTGTGCGCAGCCGTCCAGCCATCTTTTGGTGCGATGTCTTTGTGATGCTTGTTAAGGAAATCAACTAAGGCGTCAATTGTCGGCGAATCAGGAGTATCAATGGTCGCAGCCGCTGGATATTGCCCCGTGTCGACTGCATTGATGTTTGATTTAACGGCTTCAGTGTTTGCCGCGTAATCACATTTGCTGCAGCGCACAAAAGTGTCTTCACCGACTTCGCATTCTGCGAGGAACTCTTCGGAAAGCGAACCACCCATTGCGCCAGCCATTGCCGAGACGATCACGTATGGAAGCCCGAGTCGATCGAAGATCTTGATGTAAGCGCCACGATGTGCTTGGTAACTCTTCTCGAGTCCATCTTGATCAAGATCAAAACTGTATGAATCCTTCATTGAGAATTCGCGCCCGCGCAACAAGCCTGCGCGTGGGCGTGCTTCGTCGCGGTACTTGGTTTGAATTTGATACAGCGAAACCGGAAGGTCTTTATATGAGGAGTAAAGATCCTTCACTAGCAAAGTGAACATCTCTTCGTGTGTTGGGCCAAGCAGGTAATCCACACCCCGGCGATCCTTCAGGCGAAAAAGATTGTCACCGTATTCGGTCCAACGGTTGGTCGCTTCGTATGGCTCGCGCGGCAACATGGCAGGGAAATGAACTTCTTGTGCGCCAATAGCGTTCATTTCTTCGCGG
>JBIIRE010000178.1:0-2786 GCA_044341655.1 Ilumatobacteraceae bacterium
GTTGTTCGCTAGCGCCCGCTCAAGGCTTGATGCCAGCATCAGCCGCTCGCGTGCGACAGTGCGCATCTGCTCTGTGAACATCTCACAGCGGCCACGGCCGCGCTGCTTTGCTCGGTACATCGCAGTGTCGGCATTGCTCAGCAATGTTGCTGCGGCATCTGGGGGAGTTTGAGACTCGAGTAGTTCGGCACTCGCCATTGCGATTCCAATGCTGGCACTCGTGTACACATCCATGCCTTGGAGAACTAGCTGACCAGTTACGGATTGACGAATTCTCTCAGCCACTTCCATCGCAACATGCTCATCGTTGATTCCCTCACAAAGGATCACGAACTCATCACCACCGATTCGTGCTACGAGATCGGATGGCCGCGTTGCATTTACAAGTCGCTTGGCAACATTGGTGAGCAAGTGGTCGCCAATTGCGTGACCAATCGAATCATTCACATGCTTTAAGTTGTCGAAGTCCACGAACATGACTGCAACACCGCGCCGGTTCGTGCGGTCGTGGTCGAGCGCCTCGGCGAGTTTGCGCAAGAAGAGAACTCGGTTGGGCAAGCCCGTTAGGGCATCGTGTGTGGCTTGGCGTGTGAGTTCATCTTGTAACTGACGAGTTTCTGTGATGTCGCGTGCGATTACAGCAAGGTGGGAGATGGTTCCGTCATCGTTGCGGTGCACCTGTACCGCTGCTGAGAGCGTACGCACAATGCCGTCGATGCCCCGAAAACCAACCTCGCCTTCCCAGGGTTCGCCACTCAAACCCGAGAGAACTTCACGTGGAACTTGGTCGCGTACGGTTTGGATGAATCGGTCAGCGAGTTCCTCATCTTCACCGAACAGTGTGCGCGCACCATTGTTTGAAAACATAAGCCGACCTTGTGGTGTGAACACCAAAACAGCGTCGGAACTCGCGTCAAGAAGATTTACCAATTGATCAGCAAGCGTGTGTTGAGTAGCTACTGCTGAAGAGTTCTGCGCACTACCCACGTATCCGATGATCTCGCCATTGGCGTTCTTCACGGGTTGGGTCGAAATCTGCACCCACACTTCGCGGTCGCCGACTGCCAGTAGACGAAAAGTGTGAACAAAGTCCTGACCCGCATCAATTGCACGCCGCCAGGCAACTTCAGCAGCCGTTCGCTCATTTGGCGCCGCATTGACCCAAGGTGCCGATCCAGTGACAAGCGGGCCGTTGTCTAAGACCAGTTGGCGGTAAGCGTCGTTGGCGGCCGTGACCCGGCAATCCGGATCGGCCTCAAAAATACCTATGGGCAACGATGCAACCGAGCGTTCGATGGTTTTCATTGTTTCACGCACCAGCATCACTTTCGGCGATTCTATGAACGCCTAGAGCGGTCACATGGCACGCTCACACCACTTTGCGTCACTCAGGTGCGGAGTAACTGCCTGAGACCGTGAACTCATCGATTGCGGCGTCAATGATCGCTGAACGCATGTCGTTTCCAGACATCCCAGAAGTGATGGCGGTCGCATCCCGCATCGCAAAGACCGTGAAATCTATGCGGTGGGTTTTTCCTGCGGGTGGGCAAGGGGCAACCCAACCGATTCCGCCCGCGGAGTTCAACCCCTGTACTGCTTGGTCGGGTGTTCCACCCTCGGGAATGCCGGCAATGAAGTCAGCCAAGGGAATTGCTGCCACCCACAAGATGTACTCCGAACCGTCAGCGAGTAGGTCAGTGCTGTCGGTGACCACGATTCCGATCGCGGTTGCGTTCGCTGGCACATTGCCCCAGGTCACTGACGGAGATAGCCCTTCGCCATCACAGGAGTTCTGTATGGGCACGACTCCACCATCGGGCCACGCAGTTGTGGCATAGAAGTCCGTGTAGTCAGTTCGTTCAACTCCAATGGTGGTGGTTAAAGGGACAGTCGTGACAAATGCAGTTGTCAGGGTCGGTTCGCGCAGTGTGCGGCCATCGTCGTTGCATGCCGACAGAGCGGTTAACGACAGGAGAAGTAAGGCCAAGGCAGATTTACTGCGAATTTGGACACGGGTGGGCGTCATCACAGAGGGTCAGGCTAGGTCACGCATTAGCGTCATTATCGCAATGATGAACAACCACAGCGCAGGCCCACTCTGTGTGCTCACAGTGCATGCCCATCCAGACGATGAAGCGTCCAAGGGCGCGCCGACCCTAGCGATGTATGCCAGCCGAGGGGTCCGTACTGTTTTGGTTTGTTGCACGGGTGGCGAAGAAGGTGACATGAACAACCCGAAACTTCGGGAGCCGGGTCAGCCGTTTCATGACCTCACACCTGCGGAAGAAAAGAAGCTTTTGGCGCAATTACGCCCGATTGAACTCGACGCTTCGGCACGGGTAATTGGTTTCAGCGATGTTGTCATGCTTGGCTACCGCGATTCGGGAATGCTTGACTCGCCATCCAATTCAAATCCTGAGTGTTTCCATATGGCAGATCTTGACGAAGCAACCGGCAGGCTCGTGGCAGAGATCCGTCGTACGCGGCCGCAGGTGATCATCACCTATAGCGATGACCAACGCGGATACCCGCACCCCGACCACGTCAAAGTTCACGACATTTCAGTTCTGGCCTTCGAACGCGCCGGAGATCCGATGTGGTATCCGGAGGCGGGAGAGCCTTGGCAGCCGTTGAAGTTGTATTACACGTTGTGGTCGCGCGCGCGAATCATGGCGATGCACGAAGCGATGCTGAAGCTACGCGGCTCATCACCATTTGATGCGAAGTGGTTGGAGCGACCCAGTCAAGACGAGCGCATTACGACCAAACTGCACGTTGGGCAGTGG